>JBJHAY010000071.1:0-12220 GCA_050485205.1 Gammaproteobacteria bacterium | reverse complement strand
CCAGGCGCGAAGGCCCGCGGCAGGCGGCTGCCCTGGCCGACCCCCGTGGCGAAATCAGCGACATGCGTTACATGCCCTCGGGAATCCAAGTGGGCCGCATGCGGGTTCCGCTTGGCGTGGTCGGCATCATTTATGAGTCCCGTCCCAATGTCACGGCGGAAGCTGCCAGTCTCTGTCTGAAGTCGGGCAATGCCACTATTTTACGTGGCGGCTCCGAGGCGATCCATTCCAATCAGGCAATTGCTGCCTGCATTCGGCAGGGGCTGGAGCAGGCTGGCTTGCCGAAGGCCGCGGTGCAGGTGGTGGAAACCACTGACCGTGAGGTGGTGGGCAGGCTGGTGAGCATGCCGGAGTATGTGGACGTGATTGTGCCTCGGGGTGGCAAAGGGCTGATCGAGCGCATCAGCGCCGAGGCAAAGGTTCCGGTGATCAAGCATCTGGATGGTATTTGCCATGTCTACATTGATGAAGACGCTGATATTACCAAGGCCGTGAATGTAGCGCTGAACGCCAAGACCCACCGCTATGGGGTGTGCAATGCCATGGAGACTCTGCTGGTGGCGAAGGCCGTGGCTGACACAGTGTTACCCCAGTTGGCCGAGCGCTATGAGGAGTTGGGTGTGGAGTTGCGTGGATGTGACCGCACGCGGGAGGTTCTTGACGGCATCGAGGCAGCCAGCGATGAGGACTGGGTCACGGAATATCTGGCACCCATTTTGGCCATCAGGGTGGTGGATGACCTGGATCAGGCCATCGAGCACATCAATCACTATGGTTCCCACCATACCGACAGCATCATTACCGAAAACTTCATCAGGGCCCGTCGCTTCCTGCGGGAAGTGGACTCCAGTTCGGTGATGGTCAATGCCTCGACGCGCTTTGCCGATGGCTTCGAGTATGGCCTTGGCGCTGAAATCGGCATTTCCACCGACAAGATCCACGCCCGCGGTCCGGTAGGGCTGGAAGGCCTTACGTCACGCAAGTACATCGTACTTGGAGATGGTCATGTACGTCGCTAACCAAGGGATGTTGGCGGGTATATGGTGACTGTGCGCCGCGTCGGCGTCATGGGAGGGATGTTCGATCCCGTTCATCACGGTCACCTGCGCACGGCTCTTTCGGTTTTGGAATATTTGGGTCTGGATGAGGTGCGCCTGGTGCCTTGTCATCATCCAGTACACAGGGGGGCGTGCGAAGCCAATTCTGACCAGCGCATCGAGATGTTGAAGCTGGCGGTGGCAGGCGAGACGAGGTTGGTGGTGGATGAAAGAGAGTGCCGGCGTCACGGTCCTTCCTATTTTTACGATACCTTGAGTTCCCTGAGCCAGGATTTGCCTGGTGCAGCCTTGTACTTCATTCTTGGCGCCGATGCCTTCAACTCCTTGCCTGAGTGGCATCGTTGGCGTGAGATATTCGAGTTGGCGCGTCTGGTGGTGATCGATCGGCCAGGCTGGCGCATCAATCCCGATGGCCCCTTGCATGGAATCTTCAGCGCTGCCAGGGTTGATAGCGTGGAGCAGTTGCATGAGCAAATTGGGGGCGTATTGGTATGCAGGCTGGAACCCCTGGCGATCTCCTCAAGCCGCATCAGGGAATTGGTCAAGGCGGGAAAGTCACCCAGGTACCTATTGCCTGATGCTGTGTGGTCCTATATCAAGACGCAACATTTATATCATTGACTGGGCTGGGCCCTGACTGGAGAGAGATTCTTGGAAGCGGAAGCATTGAAAAAGCTGGTGATCGGCGCACTGGAGGAGATAAAGGGGCAGGATATCGTCTGTCTGGATGTTAAACATCTGACCAGTGTTGCCGATTATATGATTGTAGTCACAGGCACCTCCAACCGGCATCTGAAGTCTCTGGCCGAGGAAGTGAGCAAGCAAGCCAAGGAAGCCGGACATCCAGTGCTGGGAAGAGAGGGCGAGGATCAGCAGGCGGAGTGGATATTGCTGGACCTGGGCGATATCATCGTGCACATCATGTTGGCACCGACCAGGAAGCTCTATGATCTTGAGGCTCTGTGGAGTATGAGCCCAGGGAAAAACAGATGAAAATCACCCTGCTGGCGGCTGGAACCCGCATGCCGCCCTGGGTGGAAGCCGGCACACAAGAGTATCTCAGGCGCTTGCCGCGTGATTTTGAACTGAACATTATCGAAATTCCGTTGTCTCAGCGCACTAAGGCCACAGACTTGAAAAGGGCGGTGGCCAGAGAAGGGGAAGCCATGCTGGCGGCGGTACCACGAGGTGATCTGGTGGTGGCCTTGGATGTGAAGGGAAGGCGCTTCTGTACCGAGGATCTGGCCCAGCGGTTGGGAGAGTTGCGTGATCAGGCCAGACAGCTGACCCTGCTGGTGGGTGGCCCCGACGGCTTGTCGGCCGAATGTCTGGCAGCGGCCGGCGAGAGGTGGTCTCTCTCTGACCTGACGCTGCCACACCCTCTGGTGAGGATTGTCCTGGCCGAGCAGATCTATCGGGCCTGGAGCATTCTTGCCGGTCATCCCTATCATCGGGGATGAATGGGAAGCAAGAGAGCTTCCATAGAAATTTCATATGCTTAGTTTCAAATATTTATAAAGTGTCTTATGATAGCCCCATTTATCCAGGGTCCCGGTACTTATTCACATGGCTGACAAGATCACGCTGAAGGATCCCGCCCACGAACGACGCCTGTTTCTCAACCGCCTGATCATCGGCGGCGTGATGTCCTGTCTCCTTATCGCCTGTCTGGTCGCCCGCCTGTTCTTCCTGCAGGTTGATCAGCATGAATACTATGCCTCCAAGTCTGACAATTACCGTATCCATATCCAGCCAGTGGTCCCCAACAGAGGGCTGATCTATGACCGTAACGGTGTACTGTTGGCGGAAAACGTCCCCAGTTACAACCTGGTGCTGGTGCGAGAGGCTGCTGGTGATGTCAATCTTGTGCTTGAGCGCTTGCGGGAACTGGTGGAGCTCACAGATGACGATATCGAAAAATTCCATACCCGCCTAAAGCGTCGCAGTGTGCCGTTCTCGTCGGTTGCTGTGCGCCTGAATCTGTCCGAGGAGGAAATCGCCAACGTGGCGGTGAATCAGTTCCGACTGCCCGGCGTCAGCATTGAGGCGCAGTTGGTCAGGCATTATCCCTTGGGGGAGTCCTTTGCCCATGCCGTTGGCTACCTCGGCAGTATCAGCGAAGAAGAGTTGGACAGGCTGGATCACGTGAACTACAGCGGCACCCACCAGATTGGCAAGATGGGGGTGGAGAAGTTCTACGAAGACCTTTTGCATGGCCAGGTCGGCTATGAGACCGTGGAAAAAAATGCCAGGGGACAGATCATGAAAGTCCTGGACCGAACCGATCCGGTGCCGGGACAGGACATCGTGCTGCACCTGGACAGCGCATTGCAGGTGGCTGCCACCGAGGCCATGGGGGATTTCCGTGGCGCCATCGTGGCGCTGGAAGTGGAAAGCGGCGGCGTGTTGGCCATGGTCAGCAAGCCAGCATTCGATCCCAATCTCTTCGTCAAGGGCATCAGCAAAACCGACTATGCCAAGCTCAATGACAGAGTGCGCACACCGCTGTTCAATCGCGCCCTGGGCAAATACTCGCCAGGTTCCACCATCAAGCCCATCGTCGGTTTGGCAGGCCTGGACTATGGTGTCAGAACCCGCGAGTATACGGTGAATGATGCCGGCCGTTTCCGCCTGCCAGGGGCCAGCCACATCTATCACGACTGGACCTGGTGGGTCAGCAAGGATGGTCATGGCGTGGTGGATCTGCAAAAAGCCATTTTCCAGTCCTGCGATGTCTACTTCTTCGATATGGCCGGTGACCTGGGCATCGACCGCCTGCACGACTTCATGTTCCAGTTCGGCTTTGGCCAGAACACCAGCATTGACATCGCCGGTGCCAGCCAGGGCACGCTGCCGTCCCGCCAATGGAAGCTGGACACCATGGGCAAGCCCTGGTATCCAGGTGAAACCCTCAACTCAGTCATTGGTCAAGGTTACACCGAGGCCACCCCGCTGCAATTGGCTACCGCCACTCTCCTGATCGCCAACAAGGGCAAGTGGAAGCAGCCCGCCATGTTGAAAAAAATGGGCAAGAACGGGGAAGATATTCAATTCCCCAGCCGTTATCCGGATATCAAGCTGCGTAATGAAAATGATTGGGATTACATCACGGATGCCATGGAAATGGTGGTACACAAGGGCACTGGCGGTTATCGCAATACTGGCTCCGCCTATCCCTATATCGCCATGCGTAATCCGCCTCCCTACCAGATGGCGGGCAAATCGGGTACCGCACAGGTGGTGAACATGTCACCGGATTTCGACAAGAAAGCGGAAGTGCCAGAGCAGTATCGCGACCATGCCCTGTTCATTGCCTTTGCTCCTGTCGATGATCCGAAAATTGCCCTGGCGGTGTTTCTGGAGCATGGTGAAGGTGGCAGTGGCGTGGCAGGACCCATCGCCAGGCAGGTGATTGATGCCTATCTGTTGCGGGAGGGCTTGCACGGCGAAACCGGCCTGCTGCAATTGACCGCGCGGGGGGAGTGACCTTGTCCAGTACCGTGTTTCTCAGACCTGGCGACATCGGCCGGGGCCTCGAACGCAAGAAAAGCCTCTCCACCAGGATGCACCTGGATCTGCCCCTGCTGTCTATGCTTGCCCTGCTCATCGGCTTTGGCCTGATGGTGCTTTACAGTGCCACTGATGGCAATGCCAGGGAGATGCAGCGGCAAATCAGCTTCATCGCCCTTGCCTTCGTGGCGATGATCGCAGTGGCCCAGGTGGAAATGCGAATGCTGCAGCGTTGGGCACCCTGGATGTTCCTGGGAGGCATTGCTCTGTTGGTAGGGGTGTTGTTGTTCGGGGTGCGTGCCAATGGAGCCCAGCGCTGGCTGGCGATCCCAGGCTTACCCAGATTCCAGCCCTCTGAAGTGATGAAAATCGGCGTGCCCTTGATGGTAGCCTGGTATCTGGCCAAGACCTCCTTGCCCCCACGGCTGCTGCATGTAGCCATATCCCTCATGATTATCGCCGTCCCCGTGGTATTGATCGCGCGCCAGCCGGATTTGGGTACCGCCTTGTTGATCGGTGTTTCGGGCATTTTTGTGCTGTTGCTGGCGGGCATCAGTTGGAAAATGGTGTTTTCCGCCGGCACCCTGGCGGTGTGTTCCTTGCCGGCGTTGTGGATATTTTATTTGCAGGATTACCAAAAGGCCCGGATCAGGACTTTTTTCGATCCTGAAAGCGACCCCCTGGGCGCGGGTTGGAACATCATCCAATCCAAGACGGCCATTGGCTCCGGTGGTTGGTACGGCAAGGGCTGGCTCAATGGTGTGCAATCGCGCCTGGATTTCCTGCCCGAAGGCCAGACCGATTTCATCGTTGCCGTGCTGGGGGAGGAGTTTGGCTTCATGGGCATGCTGCTGCTGTTGGCTCTATATTTGGCCATCATCGGCCGTGGCCTCTACATTGGGGCAATGGCTCCGGACGCCTTCAGCAGGCTGCTTGCCGGCAGCATCACACTCACCTTCTTCGTCTATGTGTTCGTGAATATCGGCATGGTGTCGGGCTTGCTGCCAGTGGTCGGTGTGCCGCTTCCCCTGGTCAGCCTGGGAGGCACTTCCATTCTCACCCTGATGATTGGTTTTGGCATTCTGATGTCCATTCACACCCATGCCAGGCGCAGCCTGTTGGATTGACAAGGAAAGGTATCGACCATGATGACGACTATTACCGACAAAACCAGCGCTGTAATGTCTTGGCCGCTGAGATTGGTGATCATGATCCTGGCCCTCAGCCTTGCCGCTTGTGCGGGCCCCGGCCTGGTTGGCAAGCCCCAGGCGGGCAGTGCGCCGACTGCCCCGGCCAACAGTGGGCGTTATGAATTGGAAAACGATGTGCCCCTGTTGGAACCCTTCGATCTGTCCCAAGTGAAGCCTGTGGTTCCCCAGTATGAGCCGAGAACCATTGCGGGCAATATGAGCCCCTATACCGTCAACGGACGCACCTACCGGGTGCTGGAAAGCGAAGTCGGTTACGCGGAAATTGGGGTGGCGTCCTGGTATGGGCGCAAGTTTCATGGACATAAAACCTCCAATGGCGAAATTTATGACATGTTCCAACTGTCCGCTGCCCACAAGAGCCTGCCCATCCCCAGTTATCTGAATGTGACCAACCTGGACAACGGCAAGAGCTTGATAGTGCGGGTCAACGACAGGGGGCCATTCCATGATGGCCGGGTCGTGGATTTATCCTATGCGGCCGCGGCCATTCTTGGTTACGCTGGCAACGGCACGGCCAGGGTGAGGATAGAAGCAGTGCTGCCGGATCAGTTCAGCACTACCAATCCAGCTACCCGGAGTGTTGCCCTTGCCGGTCCCGTGACTGTTTCGGGTGGTAGCCAATATTTGCAAGTGGGTGCATTCAGCAGCCTGGCTGGTGCTCAGGCCTTGCAGCGACAGTTGGCGGGTCTTACCCATGTGACCGCCAACATCCACAGCGACAGCACCAGCAGTGGTACCATGCACAGAGTTCGTCTGGGACCCCTGGATGACAAGATGGATCTGAGCGGTCTCATAAAGAGTATCGTGGATGCAGGGCTGGGAACGCCTTTTCCAGTAAGCCAATGATAGATGGTTTGTTTTGACACATAACCCAACAGAATACCGAGGTCGATGATGAGAGGTCATATCCACAATATCCGCAAAGCTATCTGCCTGGCCTGGGCCATGGGACTGTGCCTGGCGGGTGTCGAGGTGCTGGCCCAGACGCCGCAGCAGCCGCGCATCATTCCGCGCGCGCCGGACATTGCCGCCGCCAGCTATATCTTGATGGATGCCAAGACCGGCAAGGTGGTAGTGGAAGGGAATGCCGACGAGCCACTTGATCCTGCCAGTCTCACCAAGATCATGACCACCTATGTGGCCGAGCATGAACTGGAGCAGGGCACCATCAACCTTGATGACGAGGTTTTCGTCAGCGTCAAGGCCTGGCGCACCGAGGGTTCCAAGATGTTCATCCAGGAAGGCACCAGGGTAAGGCTGGAAGATATCCTGCGTGGTATCATCATTCAGTCCGGCAACGATGCCAGCGTGGCACTTGCCGAGCATATCGCCGGGAGCGAGGACGCCTTTGCCGACATGATGAACTTCCATGCCAGGGACCTGGGCATGCGCGACACTTACTTCACCAATGCCTCGGGCCTGCCGGACATGGCCCACAAAATGTCCGCCCGGGATCTGGCCATCCTGGCCAGGGCCATGATCCAGCGCTATCCGGAGCACTACAAGATCTACAGCGAAAGGGAGTTCACCTACAACGGCATTCGCCAGCCCAATCGCAACACTCTGCTGTTCCAGGATCGTACCGTGGATGGCATGAAGACTGGCTTCACCGATGATGCGGGCTATTGCCTGGTGGCTTCCGCAGTGCGTGATGGCATGCGCCTGATCGCCGTGGTGATGGGAACCGCCAGCACTGATGCCCGCGCGGTTGAATCCCAGAAGCTGCTCAGCTACGGCTTCCGCTTCTTCGAAACCCATCAATTGTTCGACGGCGCCAAAGTCCTTGAAACCCAGCAGGTGTGGTCGGGCAAGGCCAACTCCGTGGATGTGGGCGTCGATGAAGAAGTTTTCATCACCATCCCCAGAGGGGATGCCGGCAGCTTGCAGGTGAACATCGATATTCCCGGCACCCTCAGGGCGCCGATCGAGGCGGGCCAAGTGCTCGGTACTGTCGTGGTGAGCCTGGGAGATGAGGTTTACTACGAAGGTCCCGCAGTGGCAATGCAGGCAGTGGAGCGCGGCGGTCTGTTGAAGCGGCTGATGGACTTCCTGCATTTGTTTTTCCTGGGCCTGTTCTCCTGAGTCGGTCATGGAAGAGCAGCAGAAGCCGGTCATTGAGTTCCCCTGCCTCTATCCCATCAAGGTGATGGGGGAGGACGTGGATGATTTCCGCGAGGAGGTACTGATTATCATCCGACGCCATGCCCCGGATTTGCTGGAGGAACACATATCCTTCCAGGCCAGCCGCAATGGCAAATACCTCTCGGTCCGGGTCAACATCATGGCCACCGGCAAGCCACAGTTACAGGCCCTGTTCGAGGACCTCAAGGCCAGTGGCCGCGTTGCCATGGTGCTGTGATCCGTCGTGACTACCCCTCAACTGCTTGATACCTGTCTGGTGCGGCGCCTGGGGCTCACCGACTATGAGCCTGTATGGCGGCGCATGCAGGCCTTCAACCAACAGCGGAGCCCCGATACCCAGGATGAAATCTGGCTGGTGCAGCATGCCCCGGTCTTTACCCAGGGGCAGGCCGGCAAAGATGAACATCTGCTGGACCCTGGCGACATTCCCGTCATCAGGGTGGATCGTGGCGGCCAGGTCACCTACCATGGCCCCGGTCAGCTGGTGGCATATCTCTTGCTTGATATCAGACGTCGCCCCCTGGGACCACGCCCAGTGGTGGATGCCATTGAACGCAGTGTGATAGAGGTGTTGGCCAGTTGGGGAGTAGAGGCGCAAGCGAGACCCAAGGCGCCAGGTGTCTATGTGGAGGGGGCCAAGATTGCCGCCCTCGGCCTGCGCTTCAGAAATGGCAGCAGTTACCACGGTCTCAGCTTCAACATCGACATGGACCTGCGTCCTTTCGAGTTGATCAATCCATGCGGTTACGAAGGCCTGAAGGCAACCCAGTTGAAGGATCATCTGTCCGTGCCGCCCCCTGATCTGATGCTTCAGGCGGAGCAGCGGCTGCTACGGGAATTGAGTCGGCATTTGCAGTATAATTCTTTGGTTTTCAGTGGCGAAGGCAAGTGATCATTGCCCGGGCCGTGTATCCAGGTCATCTTTTTTGTTACGGTTGAATTTTCATGACGACTCCCCAGAATCCAGCGCTCAAGCCCATCGTTCAAGGTGAAAAACTACGTGGTGCCGACAAGACCGCCAGGATTCCGGTCAAGATTATCGCCACCACCGAACTCCCCAAGAAACCTGAGTGGATCAGGGTACGCATGGGCTCTTCGGCCAAGGTGGAACACATCAAGGAAACCTTGCGTCGGCACAAGCTCAGCTCTGTCTGTGAGGAAGCTTCCTGCCCCAACCTGGGAGAATGCTTCAGCGGCGGCACCGCCACCTTCATGATCATGGGGGATATCTGCACCAGGCGCTGCCCCTTCTGCGACGTGGCCCATGGCCGTCCCAACCCCCTCAACGAGGATGAACCCCGGGAGCTTGCGGAAGCCATAGCCGAGATGGGCCTCAAGTACGTGGTGGTGACCTCGGTGGACAGGGATGACCTCAGGGACGGTGGCGCCGCCCACTTTGCCCGTTGCATCGCTGAAACCCGTCGCCTCAATCCCGAAATCAAGGTGGAAGTGCTGGTGCCGGATTTCAGGGGGCGGATGGACGTGGCGCTGGATATTCTGACTGGAACCCGTCCTGATGTTTTCAACCACAACCTGGAAACAGTGCCCAGGCTCTACAGGCAAGCCCGTCCCGGCTCGGACTACCAATGGTCACTGGACCTGCTGAAACGCTACAAGGCCATGGCGCCGGAAGTGCTGACCAAGTCTGGTCTGATGCTGGGGCTGGGAGAAACCCCGGAGGAAGTGGTGCAAGTGATGCACGACATGCGTGCCCATGACATCGACATGGTGACCCTGGGTCAATATCTGCAACCCAGCCGTGATCACCTGGCGGTTGATCGTTTCGTGCACCCCGATGAATTCAAGGAATACGCCCGCCTGGGACAGGAAATGGGCTTCCGCCATGTGGCCAGCGGGCCTCTGGTGCGTTCTTCCTATCACGCCGACAAACAGGCCAGCGGAGAAGCACTGCCATTCTGAGGCGGAAATCGTGTACTAGCTTGTATTGCCAGGGCTGGTATTGGCCTTCGGTCAATGTAGGCCCCTGCATCTGTCGCATGAACCCGCCAGCCGCAGCAGCAGGATGCTGAGTTCATCCCAGGGATTGAGCCGAAGCACGCCTTTCACTGCCTGATCCACCTTCAGGCAATCCCGCAGAATCGTCCCCAGGCTGCGAGTGTCATGGGCCTGCAAGGCCCTGCCGATGATGGCGGTCCGGCTACTCCAGACCCTCTCCGCCTGCATCACCCCATTGGGGTGTTGGCCTTGTTCCACCTGTTGGCGCATGCGCAGCAGGGCACGGGTTTCACGGCACAACATGTTGAGGATGAACAGGGGGTCGCAGGCTTCGGCACGCAGATGTGAAAGGATTCTGAGTACCCGTGCCGGCTTGCCCTCCAAGGCCGCGTCGATCAAGCCAAATACGCTGAAGCGGGCGCTGTCCGCAACGGCTCCCGCCACTGCCGCCGCGTCCACATGACGGCCTTCCAGCAGCACACTGAGCTTCTCGATTTCCTGGGCTGCCGCCAGCAGGTTGCCCTCAACCCGGGCCGCCAACATGGTGACAGCTCCGGCATCGGCGGTCATGTCGTGTTGCTTCAGGCGTTGCCGGATCCAGCCAGGCATTTGCTGGGCATTGACTGGCCAGATTTCGACAAAGCAGGCTTGGGACTCAACCGCCTTGAACCATTTGGCGGATTGGGTGGCCTTTTCCACCCGGCCGCTGCTGATCAACAACAGGTTGTCATCCCCCGGCGCCTCGGCATAGGCTTGCAGCGCCTTGCGCGCGCCGTCGTCGAACTTGGCGGCGCCCAGGCGCAGTTCGATGAGTTTGCGGTCGCCAAACAGAGACAGATTACTGACGCTGCTAAGCAGGGTGTTCCAGTCGAAGTGTGCTGTTACCTCCAATACTTCGCGGGTGGCAAATCCGGAATCACGAGCATGTCCGCGCACCAGATCGCATGACTCCTGCACCAAAAGAGGTTCGTCACCCGCCACCCACACAATGGGCCGGGACGCCTTAGTCAGTTGTTGAGCCAATTGATCGGCTTTGACCTGCATGGGTTTTCCTTACTAGGGATGGCAGGCCTCTATCTTGCATCAAGCGCCTAGGAAAATCACCCTGATCAGGCATTTGGGCAGAACGTATGTGAGCCAGAGTGACACTCGACTGCCATCGTTAGTTGGAATCGAGGCTTGGTGAAATTGAGCGTTATCAATAGTGGCCAGGCGAGCACGGTGATATAGTGGCGGCCTGTTGCAAGGCTTTATGCGTATCCGTTTTTACCTAGAAGGAGATTGTTCCATGCGTTCAATTGCAATACCAGTGGCTGATCGTGAGGAGTGCGCCATTGCCCTCGATGTCGCGTTCAAGTTGGGCAAGTCGTTGCGTGCCGATGTCGCTGGCTACCACATGCGTCCCAACAAGCTGGTGGCCGCGGATACCAAACTTGATCTGACCGAGCTTTGGGGTGGTGGAGGCAACAACTGGCCCGAAGAGGATGAAACCATCATCGAGAAAGCCGCCGAATCCGCCCGCAAACTGTTCGAACACATGGCGGATCAACATGGCTATGCCGTTTCCAAGAAACACGGCAGCGCGGAAGAGCCCCATGCCCTCTGGCACGAGAAACTCGGCACTCCGGACAAACTGATGCCCCTGATTGGACCAGTCAATGACATGCTGGTAGTGTCCAGACCCAACAAGAATGGCGGCCGCAAGGCCTGGTTGATTCTGATGTCCGCGCTGCTGGATTCCGGTGTGCCGGTGCTGGTGTTGCCGCAGAAGCGCATGGACAGTGTCGGCAAGCACGTCGCCATCGCCTGGAACCGGGGTATTCAGGAAGCCCAGGCGGTGCACGCCACCATCCCCATGCTGCAGCGGGCCGACAAGGTCACGTTCCTGTCAGTGGGCAAGGATCCCAAGCACGGACCCACGGCCAAGGACATGATCAACTACCTGCGCGCCTACGGCATCAAAGCCGGTGAAGAAAAGACCATTGGCGATGCCGGCCCCATGCTGGTGAAGGCAGCCCAAACCGTTGGCGCCGATCTCTTGCTCAGTGGCGCCTATACCAAGGGGCGCCTGCGCCAGATGCTGTTCGGAGGCGTGACCGAACACCTGATCTGGAATACCAATTTCCCGGTTCTGCTGCGGCACGCTTGAAATCTGTACAGCCTTGCGGCCATGTGCCGCAAGGCTGACATGAGCGCTCAAGTACTTACGGGCCGGGCTTTCCCTGGCCCGCCATTGGCCGAATGGTCAGGTTAATAAATACTTACCTCTGGCCATAGTCACTTTCCATAGTTACTTTCCATAGTTACTTCCGCGGAGGTTCGGCAATGCCCTGGGTGCCGTCG
>JBJHAY010000070.1:0-12456 GCA_050485205.1 Gammaproteobacteria bacterium | reverse complement strand
CTCTCAACCTGAGGCTCGCCTACCTCCACCCAACGGGTAATGCGCCCATCCAGGGCATGAGTCCACAAGTCAGGTTCTTCGGTGGAACTCAGGCCACGGGTGAATTCCAAGGCCTCCTCGCCATGGAGACAACGGGCGAGAAGGCGGACCATCATCCGTTCCAGCGTCTCGGAAGGGTGCTGGGCCACGGTGAGAGCGAGCGAGTCGAACAGCTCCCGATTGAAGTCAGAAACCATGACCCGGCACTTGTAGATAGTAGGACTCAATGCCATCAGAAATTCCACCTCACCATGCCCTGCATGGCAGATTCCATCAGTCCATGCACGCCGAACTTGTTGTACCAGTACTGATACTCCAGCCCCATGTTGAAGCGCTCAGTGGTTTTCCACACCAGGGCTGGCTGGGTGATAAGGGTAGGATGGGTGTTGCCGGTTCGCTCGCCATAATCAGCAAAACCTTCGAAAACAAAATCCTGCCCGAGTATCCGGAAAGGCATGTTCCAGACCAGGGTGCCCTGCCAACTGTTGCCGATCTGGCGGGGGTCACTGCGTCGCAAGGCATGCACCTTGAAGAAGGCAAAACCAGGCATGTTCAAATCGACACTGACGCCCCCAAGGCGGATGACATTGCTGAAATCCTGGTTATAGACATAGTTCAGTTCAATCATGGTATAGACATCATGAATGATGCCCTTGTCAACGGGACCATCACCGAAGGTCTTGCCCAGGCTCAGCCGCGGACCCCACTCGGCAGAGCCGCTGCCGGCATTGTGAGAATTCCCCGCGTTCTGAAAGTCCCCGAACCGGAAGCTGTCACCATAGGCAAAGCTACTGGCATTCTTGAGACTGACAATGCCCTCGTTACTCTTCTCCCTGTGGTCATAAGCTGTGGAGTACAGCAACTCCACTTGGGAAAAGGTGGTGAACTCGGCTTTGCCAATGGCAGGCAATAACAGGCACAGAGCAAGCACTGCCCCCCTGCTGGCGTCATGATGGGTCATGGAAATCTTTTTGTAAGTGAAACTGGCCAAAGGTCGTGATTATCCCGCCTATCTCCCGCCTGCTCAACCGTTTCGCTAAATTTGTTTACACATGAACAAGTCGCGACAAAACTGGAGCTCAGGAAACAGGCGCTGAACCTTTCCTCGACAGACCTCTGATGTGATCCTTATCCCGGTTAAAATACCCAACATCAAGTACTCATGGATGAGAATTAAATCAAGCAGTTAATAAAAATTTGAAATAAGGTTTGACTGCCATAATAAAAGTATGGGAAATTGTTCACTAAGCGAAAAAATATTCGCATTGATCGAGGGGTCTGGCCTGCAGCCCATGGGCAGCCAGGTTATGCGTGCGCACTAAATCAATAAAATAATATGGTGCAGATTCAGTTCTTGTTCCCTGTTTTATTGCCTCCACATTGCTTTCCTCGATGCGGGTTGTTTTCCTCGCTTTGTCCTGCATGCTCAGCAAAACCTCACTTCCAAAACTTACTTCGCTCCATAAAAAAAACCAATCATAAAGGAGAAAACCCATGAAAAAAATTATCAGTGATCATGGTTACAAAGCGTCGCGGGGACGACGCAAACTGCTCTATTCCATCATCGGGGGAATCGTCGCCACTGCCACGGGTACCACCGGCACCTGGGCACAGGAACAGCAAGACGCCGCGCTGGAAGAAATCACCATCACCGGTTCACGTGTGCGCATGGCCAGCGGCATGGCCACGCCAACACCAGTCACCGCCATGGCCATTGACGAACTGACTGACTTCAATCCCGGCTCCACCATCGCCGAGCAGCTCGACCAACTGCCACAGTTCTTCGCCACCCCCACTGCCCAGCGCGGCGGTAATGCCATCAGCACCACTGGCGGCGGCTCCTACCTCAACATGCGCGGCATGGGTCTCAACCGCACCCTGGTGCTGATCGACGGCTTCCGCGTGGCACCCGCCGATGCCAACGGCAGTGTCAACATCGACAACTTCCCCACCGCCTTGATGCAACGTGTGGACGTGGTAACTGGCGGCGCTTCCGCAGCCTATGGTGCCGACGCCGTGGCCGGCGTGGTGAACTTTGTGCTAGATCGTGAATTCGAAGGGCTGCGGGCCCGCGTCTCCTCCGGTATCACCAGCCGCGGTGACGGCGAAAACTACAACTTCAACATTGCCGGCGGTCGCGGTTTCATGGATGGCCGTCTGCACCTGATCGGCTCCATGGAAACCCGCAACATCAACCAGATCGGCCCTGATCGTGATCGCTTCTCCGGGCACTGGCAGGAATGGGGTCTAGTGCGGAATCCGGAATGGGTGTCGGCAACAGCCACTCCCAATGTCCCCTTGCGCATTACCCGCCCCTATGTGTTCAGTTCGCAAACCGCCCCCCAAGGCATCATCATCACTTCCACGCCTGGCTTCGCCTACCGCAACTGGACCTTCACCGACGACGGCAGCACTTTGCGTCCCTACGCCTTTGGTGACTACATGTCACTGGCGGGCGTGACCGGCGCTGGCGCGCAGAACAACCAGTCCGGTGGACCAGAGTTCAACTACTTTCAGCAAGCCACCCAGCGCGGCCCTCGCGGCAACGACGTGGCTCAACGTTCGGCCTTCGGCGGCTTCAAGTTCCAGGTGAATGACAATCTGGAGATCTTCGGCCAATCGATGGTGGGCCGCACCGAGTCCAACTTCTACAACCAACCCAGCAACATTGCCATAGCTGGTCCACTCTATGCCTGGCGTATCTATCGCGAAAATCCCTACATGCCGCAGCAGCTTGCCGATGAAATGGACCGGCTGGGACTTGGACATATCAGCATGACCAGCACTGGCATTGTCAATGGCCCTGGCCTGGTCAACATCTACGACAACCGTGGCGACCGCAGTATCGGCCAGTTACAATCACACAGTCTTGGATTCGATCTGGACTTCGACTCCAACTGGAACCTCCGCGGCAACTATCAATGGGGCAAGTCCAAGGTATCCACGGGCATCCTCAACGTGCCGCGCATCGACCGCTTCTTCATGGCGATGGATGCCGTGCGCCATCCTGACACAGGCGAAATCGTCTGTAATATTGCTGTCAGGAATCCCCAGCCAGCAGAGTTGGCGTCCTTCATGGAAGGAAGGTTGCTGCCCAGCCCGCTGGATCCCCTGGGTGTGCCTGGCGACTCGCCAATCGGCCCCATGAATCCCCTCGACTGCGTGCCATTCAACCCCTTCGGCATCGGCAATGCCAATCAGGCCGCCAAGGACTGGATCCTGGACGAAGAAAAGAAACAGGTGCGCGATTTGACGCAGCATTTTGCTGAATTGCTGCTGACCGGTGTAATACACGAAGGCTGGGGAGCGGGTCCCATTTCAGTGGCCGCGGGTCTCACCTGGCGTGACGAGGAGTTCACACAGGTCAACCGTCCGTGGTACGGCGAGCGCGGCCTGTTGAACGCCCCTGAACTGGGTATCCGCGCCATCCCCGACGGCTTTGCCGGTGCCGGCAACCGCTCACTGCATCCTTTCTCGGCAATTGGGGTGGGCGATGGTGACAGACGAGTGTGGGAATGGTTCGGCGAGGTGAACGTGCCCATATGGGAAGGTGGCAACGGGCAGCGCCTCGGCACCTCGGCTGCCTATCGTAGTTCTCACTATGGCCGTGCCGGTCGCCAGGAAAGCTGGAAGATTGGTCTTGATGCCCAGATCATTGAGTCCCTGCGTTGGCGCATCACCAAATCCCAGGACATTCGCGAGCCCAACTTCGCGGAAATCTTCCTGACCGGCACCGGTGGCGGCAACGTCATCGACCCCTTCCGCAGCGATGAGCAGAACAATGCTCTCACCGTACTGGCAACCTCCAACCCATCGCTGGGCGCGGAAACAGGAGACACCATCACCACCGGTATCGTCTGGCAACCTGACTTCGCCTCTTGGATCGAGGGCTTCCAGGTGTCGGTGGACTGGTATGACATCAACCTCAGTGGCGCCGTGGCTCCCTATGGCGCTCAGCGCATCGTCGATGACTGCTTCGCTACCGGGGCACCATCGGCCTGTAACCTTATCCAGCGTCTGCCACCTGCCGCGGGTCAAAGCCATGGCCTCATCTCGCGTATTCTGAACCAGAACATCAACGCGGATCTGGCCCGCACCAGGGGTGTGGACTGGGAAGTCATGTACAGCTTCCAGCCCAACTTCTTCAGTAACCATAATGAGAACGCGTCGATCAGGGCGCTGTTGGGTTATCTCGCTGAGAACTCCACCACCACGGCGGCAGGCACCACCCAGGATCTGGTGCGCAGCCAGACTCGCCCGCAGTATTCTGGTGTAATCACCGGTAACTACAACATCGGCCCCTGGGGCCTGATGATGCAGGCTTTCTACTACGACAAGGTGATGATCAACTTCAACTGGGTCGAAGGCAGGGATGTGGATGACAACTGGATCGCCTCGCAGACCACTTTCAACCTGGCGGGATCATACCGGGGGGAAGCCTTCAACGGCATGGGATACCGTGTCTCCTTCAACATCAACAATGTGTTCGACAAGGCACCATCAGTGGTTCCTGGCACTGGCGGCCAAGGCCTGATCAACGGACACGACACCTTGGGACGCCGCTACCAGTTGAGTTTGAACATGGACTTCTAAGCTCGACTTTCTGCCTCACTGATACTGGCCCCCACATGGGGGCCAGCTTTTTACTACAAAATAAAAACCCGGTTTATGCCGGGTTTAAATATCACTTCAGTACGTTCGTTACGTCACTCAAACTCATTGGCACCCTGCACCCGGCTGAGCCATTCGGCAAGACGTTCCATATCCTCGGCATTGTTCAATTCAGCACCACGCTGACGCATCTCCAGCACCATCACGCGCCAGCGCGCCAGGGTATGACGCGAATCATAGATACGATCCAACTCATGGCAGTAGGTGCATTCCACTTCCATGTAGGCCCTGCCTTCGTCATCGGAGAAAAACACGTCGATTTCCGGTGGAATATACTCCCGCGGGAAGGGGTTGGTATCAGCGCCGAAATTAGCCACCAGATAATCAAGGAGCATCTCTTCATCATGGGACGCCAACTTGATTCCCAATCCTTCATGTGCAGTTGTCAGCAAGTTCTGCCAGCGCTCGCGGTCGAGGGCAAAAAACGCATAATCATCGATGCCGTGGCACTGCACACAATTTTTCAAAATCACATTGCGCAGAGCACCATCGGGAAGGGGCACCTGGGGCCTCGTCGGACCACCGAACTGCGCATGCCCAGTGGCCGAAAACAAAAAGGCTATTGAAAGACCGGAGACCATCCCCAGAAACCGTAACTGCTTGGTCATGAAACGTCCTCTCTCTTGCTACTGCTTGCTTTATGCGATCGGCAAGGGATAGGAACTCTCCCCGATACTGGTTTTATCTATGCCATAGAGGTGGAGCAAACTGAGCAACATATTGGAAGTCTTCTCCACATTGTCAGGGAAGGCAATGTGCCGATTCCCCTTGAAGGTGCCATCGATGCCACCAGCGAGTATCACCGGCACTTTCTCATGAGCATGGCGATGTGAATTGCCCATGTTGCTGCCCATGTACACCAGGACGTTGTCGAGGCCATTGCCCTCGGCATCCTGGATATTGCGCAACTTGTCCAGGAAGTAGGCCAATATGCCCACATGATAACGATTGACCTTGGCGTAGTTGGCAATATTGGAAGGCTTGTCGCCATGGTGAGAGGTGGCATGCCAACCACCGACATATCCCGATTCTGGATAGGTCAGGGAAGACAGGTCTCTCCCCATCATCATGGTGGCGGAGCGTGTGATATCTCCCTCAAAGGCCAAGGCAATCAGATCGAACATCAGCTTGAAGTGAACGTCCTTGCTCTGTGGAATGCCGAAAGGCACTTCCTCCGTGGGCTCACTGACTGAATTGCTCATGGCAATCTGTATTCTTCTTTCCAATTCACGGATATTGTCGAGATAGTTATCCATCTTCAATTGGTCGCTGGCCCCCAATTGCTTCTTGAATCCAGGGATCTTCTCAGCCACTGAATCCAGAATGCTGGCATTGAGTTCACGACCCCGCTGCCGCTCCTCGGCACTGGCTCCATCCCCGAACAGGCGCTCGAAGGCAACGCGGGGATTGATTTCGGTAGGCAAGGGCTGGGTGGGCGACATCCACGATACCGAATTGGTGTAGGCACAGCTGTAACCCCAGTTGCAGTTACCGTAATTGCCGGCATCCTCCACGCCCAACTGGATCGAAGACAAGATGGTGTCCTGCCCATATTTTTCGGCAATCAGCTGATCAATGGTAACGCCCAGGAATGGACTCACGGCATTGCGTCTGGCGCGCGCCCCGGACAGGAATACCGCGCCTCTGGCATGGTTGCCACCCGGTTCTTCCTCGGTGGAAAAGGCCTCGGGTACATCCAGACCACTGATCAGGACGATACGATCCCGGAAAGACTCCAGCGGCTTGGTGATATAGGAGAATTCAAAATCACTGCCGGTTTGCAATGGCGCCCAATAGCCGGGAGCAACCCCATGGGGATGCCAGATGCCAACGAAGCGTTTCGGCCGTTGCGCGGCCTCCGCCTTGGCAAGGGGAGTCAGGGCTGGAATCATGGCGTCCAGCACGGGCAAGGCAAGGGTAACACCTGCAGACTGCAGGAATTTGCGGCGCGGTAGATGCTTCTTGGTGATGAATTTCATGGCAGTCTCTCCGGCTTTAGCATCATAGTGAGAAATTTATCGTTTATTGTTGGCTTACCAAAGGTGAGTCATCATCTTCTTTCACGCGCATCCTGAATGGAGCGCTGTTGACGATGTTCAGCACCAGGGACGAAAACTTGTAATTATCCGCCTCGGCTTCGCGCACTATGGCGCGAATCACCGGCATGTCGGAATATTCCACGCCACGGCCCAAGCCATAAGTCATGAGCTTTTCCGTCATGAAACGAGCAAACTGCGGCGAGTAGCGTAGCAATGTATTGCGCAAACCGCTGACATCATGCACCACGGTGCCATCCCACAGCTCCACCGTGGTATCCAGTGGCACGGCACTGCCGTCCCCCTTGCGTGGGTGACCCTCGTGGGTACGCCAGCTGCCGTCGGCATCGAAGTTTTCCAGCACGAAGCCAATGGGATCCATGACCTTGTGACAGGCGGCACAGGCAGGATCGGCACGGTGCATTGTCAGTTGATCCCTGAGGGTCCTGATGGCGGCGCTGTCCTCGGTTTCTTCCAGGGCGGGAACGTTGGGTGGAGGCTCCGGTGGAGCGTTGCCAAGAATATTTTCCAGCACCCACACGCCGCGCTTGACCGGCGAGGTCCGGAAGTTCTCGGTAAAGGATACTGCCAGGAAACTACCCTTGCCGAGAATGCCGCGACGATGATCATGTGCCGGACCCAATTCGACCCTGCGGAAATGTGCGCCGTAAATGTTGGGCATGCCATAGTGCTTGGCCAGCCGCTCATTGACAAAGGTGTAGTTGGCATCCAACAAATCCAGAACACTGCGGTCTTCGCGCATGATGCTTTCGAATAGCAACTCGGACTCCCGTTGGAAACTGTAGCGCAGTTCATCATCCCAGTTGGGATAGAAGATGCCATCCGGAGATGCCGTGGGCAGGTTGCGCAGATACAACCACTGCTGGGCAAAATTTTTCACCAGGGCATCGGCCTTGGGATCGGCCAGCATACGCATGACCTGGGCGTTCAATACCTCTGGCTCACCAAGCTGACCCTCAGTGGCCAGATTGATCAGCTCGTCATCGGGGATGCTGCTCCAGAGAAAGAAAGACAAGCGCGAGGCCAGTTCCAGATCGGAAATGTAGAATGGCTGACCTGGTGCCATGTCCTGGGCTTCGCGTTCCACCCGGACCAGGAATTCCGGGTCAGCCAACAAGCGACGCAGGGCCAGTTCGATACCGTCCTCGAAACTGCCAGTGCTGACACCCTCGCGGTAGAAAGCCATCAGCACTTCCAGATCATCGTTGCCAACCGGGCGACGATAGGCGCGACGGGCGAGCGGTGTCAGAATCTCCCGTGCACAGGACTCAGCGACCATGGCGTCATCGGTATTGGCACGGCAGGTAATGACTTGCTGAATGGTCTTGCTATCCTGAGGTCTGACCGCATTGAACGGCCCCTGTATTTTCAGCAAGCCCACCACGGGGGGATATTGCAGCTGTGGCAAACCCTCATTTTCGATGGATTTGCGGTCATACTGCTTGATGATGTCGAGTGGGGGCCGGAAATTGGTGGCGATGAAAGTGGCTCCCACCATGCGGGTGCCAGCCTTGACCGGCACTGTCACTTCCAGGGCGCCATCCCTGTCGCCCCCCATGCCGACGTTCATGCCCACGCCGGTATATTCAAAGACATGCACCCTTTCGCCATCGATACTCAACTCCAGCATTTCACCTGGGATAAAACTGCCGACCCCGAAGTTCTGCATGTGGAACAGATATTCACCATCCGCCAGAAAGTTATGTTCGACCGCGAAACCTCCCCTGGTACCAAAAGGCATGCCCTCCAACTGGTAGTTCTGAGAGGCATCGGCGGGTGTGATATAGGCCGCTTCGGTAGGCGTGCGCCAATAGCCCACGGCCATGCGCGCCACTCGCGCAGCAGCCGAGGCATAGGCTTCCAGCAATGTTGGGGAAATAGTGAGAGAGCCGGCGATGTTGTCGAAGCCGCGAGCCGAGGTGTCGGGCGGCAGCAGTACAGAGGCATCGATTTGCAGACCCAGGAGGTCACGCACGGCATTTTCGTACTCGCTGCGGTTCAAGCGGTGCAGCATCTTGCTGCCTGGATTGAGGGGCGCCTCGCGGTCGATCTCGTTTTCCAACCACTCCAGCAGAGCCATGTAATTGGCGTCGTCCGGCCTGTCCTGGCCCGGTGGCGGCATCACACCGGCACGCATCTTGCGGATGGCCTTCTCCCAATCCAGAGCATGCTGGGCAATATTGCCTGAAATAATGGAATCAAGATCAAGACCACCGGCATAGTCATCAAAGTTGTGACAACCGGCACAGTATTGGGCCAGCATGGCGCGCTGATCCGCATTCGGTGCCTGAGCCTGGGCCAGAGCACTGAACATCAACGCCCCCGCTACTGATAAACGAAGGATACCACTAGAGAGCTTCCTGCCATCCACCATATATATTCCCCCTGGATGACACCGGACAGTAATAGATTTTTTGTATTGAATAGTCGATTACTGACCTTTCCACTCTATGACTGCACAGCTTCTTGAAATCAATTTTTTATCTTCTGTTTTTTGATCAATTCGGCAACTTTTTTCGTGCTCCAGCAATACAAACGGAAACCATGGGTTTCCTGGCATTGCGATGACTTGTCAGCCTTGGCTTGCGGTGATCGCCCCCTGTTTGGCATCATGTGTCACAACAATGGACTGATCGTACGTTCAAGGAGTATGCTTGTCAACACAAGCCATTGCGGTGGTTTGCCGCTCCGATAACGAATAAGTACAAATAACGAATAAGTACAAAGAGGTTCACCGGATGCACTCACGCCTGTCACTGCCCACCCTGTGCCTAGCACTGTCGCTGTCTCATGCAAGCCTGGTTCAGGCTGGCCCCATGGCAGATGCCGCCATGCGCGGTGATGCCCGCCAGGTGCAAGAGCTCCTCGCTTCTGGACTAGATGTCAATGAACCCCAGGTGGATGGTGCCACGGCACTGCATTGGGCGGCACAACGAAGTGACACCGCGCTGACCCAATTGCTGCTGAACGCCGGCGCCAACGCCAACAGCGTCAACCGAGTTGGCGCCACGCCCATGCAATTGGCGGCAATCAATGGCAATGCTGCCATCATTCAGGCACTTGTGGAAGCAGGAGCCGATGTCAACGCCCCTGTCACCACCTCGGGTGATACCCCCTTGATGGTAGCCTCCCGCACCGGCATACCGGCGGCGGTAAAAGTACTTCTGGACCATGGTGCCGATGTCAATGCAAGGGAAAGCTGGGGCTTCACCTCCCCGTTGATGTGGGCAGTGAACGAAAACCATGTGGAGGTGGCACGGCTGTTGATTGAACATGGCGCTGAGTTGGATGCGGTATCGGTTTTCATCCCACCCGATACCGGGCGCGGTTTTGAAGGTGCGCGACCGCGGGAGAGAAGACCAGAAGAATCGGGGCCTGTTATATTTGCCAGTGGCGAACTGACGCCCTTGCTGCTTGCCGCCCGCGAGGGTCACCTTGAAAGCGCGCGTCTGTTGATCGAGGCCGGTGCCACGGCCAATGCCATTGCCGCTGACGGCAAGAACGCCCTGGCCTTGGCTATTTTCAACGGCCACTATGATCTGGCTTCCTACCTCATCGATCAGGGGGTCGATGTCAACCTGCCCGATGCCCAGAACTTCACTCCCCTGTTCTGGGCTGCTGAACGCCGCAACATGGAGACGGCGCCAAATTTTCCCTGGATGGTAACCGATGACAACATGCCCTTGATCCGCAAGATTCTTGACGCCGGGGCAGATCCCAATTACGTGATCGACAATACCCCACGGGCCAGGATGCGCGGCGGCTCTCCCCGCATCGTATTTGCCACCGCCCTGATGCGGGCGGCATTTTCCGCTGACCTGCCCTTGGTAAGCCTGCTCCTGGAGTATGGCGCCGATCCACACATCAAGTCCAAGGACAATGAGACCACACTTGCCGCAGCCTCGGGCTTGGGCTGGATCCATGGATTCCACATAGACCGCTCCCTGGATGACCGTCTGGAAATCGTCAGACTTCTGGTGGAGATGGGCAGCGATGTCAATTGGCATGATGACTACGGCATCACGCCACTGATGGTTGCCGCCAACCTGGGTGACGTCAAAATAATCCAATACCTCATTGATCAGGGCGCCGACCTCGGCGCCTTCGACCTGGGCAAGAAAAATGACGGCGCCTTTGGCGCCAGCATCGAACCCTTGATGCCCGTCGACTATGCCATCGGGGTAGGTACCTTCCGCCCCAATAACGCCATCGTCTTCAATGAAGAGGCGGTGGAACTGATGAGCCGCCTGATGCAGGAACGCGGTATCCCCCATGTGACCTCGGAGTGCACCCTGCGCGGCTTCACTTGTGCCGCGGTCAACATGGATCCCCGCGCGGCAACACCGGCTGACATTGCCCGTGCCCGCTCACTGCAGACCGGCCATCAGGTGGAGGAAATTGAACGCTTCTCCGGGCTGGAGGTGGTTGAGCGTTAGTTGAACCCTGTCGCGGGCAGGACTCGCTCCCGCGACAGCTGTTTCCTGCCGGAAGCTGCCATGTGCTTTGTGACACGGGAGGGCTCGGATACAATGCTTGGCTGCATGCCCGCTGTCTGGAGTGCCCGCCTTGATCCAGCCCCAATCCCCGCCCATTCCCCTCGACTTTTCCCGGGCGATACTGATCAATCCAACCCGTTATTTGGGCAACCTTCTGATCGCCGGTGGCTTGATCCAAAGCTTCCATCAGCATTGCGCCAGACTTGGCAAACAATTCCACCTTGTTATCGATGATGCTTTCCGTGAGTTGGTGGAAGGTGCCCTGCCCCCGGAGAGTCTGCTGTTCTATCCCAGACGACAAATTGCACAAGCCAAGGGGCTGAGCAAGGCAGTTCCCTATCTGCTGACCTTACGCGCCATTCGTTCCCAGCGCGGGGCCCTGGCTTTCAATATCGAGGAGGATTCCGTTTCCCAGCGCCTTACCCAATTGTCCGGGGCCCGCTTCCGGCTGGGTTGCGGCAACTCGAAATCACGCTGGGGATATGAGCATTTCCTTGCCATGGAATTCTCGACACGCCCCGAGGGCAAGCAGCATCGTTGGCATGCCTATGCCGAAATTTTTGCAGCCCTGGGTATGCCGCTTGCTGGACTGAACCCAGAATACATGCGGCTTTCTCCACCTGGACTGAAGCCAGACTTACTCGCCAGTTTGAAAATGTCGGGGGTGGAAGCGGAACAGCAACTGGTGGTCCTTCACGCCGGCGCCACCAAGGAATACAAGCAATGGCCCGAGGCTCACTTTGCAGACCTGGCCCTGCTGCTGGAAGACGTGGGAGTGCAGCCATTATTCATTGGCGCAGGCGCCGATCTGGAGATCACCGCCCGCATCATGGAGAAGATTGATCGGCTACGTCCTGGCAGTCGTGTTCGCAATCTCTGTGGCAAATTCAGCCTGGGTCAATTGGCGGCATTTTTGGCTGGCCATGCCACCGCCATGGTGGGCAATGACAGCGGCCCATCGCACTTGGCTTCGGCCCTGGAAATTCCGGGCGTGGTGATTTTCGGCCCCACCGAGACGGCACTGTGGGCACCACTCTCTGCTGGCAGCCGGATCATTCAGCAGCGTCAGGATTGCGCACCAGACTGCAGCCGCCAGCAATGTTCACTCAAGCGCCGTTGCCTGAGCAACATTGCGCCGACAACGGTCATGGAACAACTGATGCCAATGCTGGCAAGAGAGAGCGGGCAATAAC
>JBJHAY010000069.1:0-12486 GCA_050485205.1 Gammaproteobacteria bacterium | reverse complement strand
CGACGGCCGCCTGGCGGCGGTGGATGCCGCCACCGGACAGGAAGTGTGGGTGGCGGATACCCTGATCCGGCGCGACGTGTCCTATTCCATCACCGGGGCTCCCAGGGTGGTGAAAGGCAAGGTGATCATCGGCAACGGCGGCGCTGAATACGGCGTGCGTGGCTATGTTTCTGCCTATGACGCCGAAACCGGGCAACTGGCCTGGCGTTTCTATACTGTTCCCGGCAACCCAGCTGACGGCTTCGAGGATGAGGTCATGGCCATGGCGGCCGAGACCTGGCACGGTGAGTGGTGGGCCCTGGGTGGTGGTGGCACGGTGTGGGATTCCATGGCCTATGACCCCGAACTGGACCTGCTCTACATCGGCACCGGCAACGGCTCGCCCTGGAACCGGGCGATCCGCAGCGAGGGCAGGGGGGACAACCTGTTCCTGGCGTCCATCGTCGCCCTGCGGCCCGATGATGGCAGCTATGTCTGGCACTATCAGACCACGCCTGGCGAAAGTTGGGATTACACCGCCACCCAGCCTATCGTGCTGGCGGATCTGATTGTGCGGGGCGTGTCACGGCGGGTGGTGATGCAGGCACCGAAGAATGGTTTCTTCTATGTGTTGGATGCCGCCAGCGGCCAGTTCATCTCCGCCAACAACTTCGCCGCGGTCAACTGGGCCTTCGGCATCGACCCGGAAAGCGGTCGGCCCATCGAGAATCCCGATGCCCGCTACGAGGAAACCGGCCGTGCCTACGCGGTGCAGCCTTCCTCCGGCGGTGCCCATAACTGGCACCCCATGGCTTTCCATCCCGAGACCTCGTTGGCTTACTTCTCCAGCAGCGACAGCGCCATGGTGTATGCTGCGGATCGCAACTTCAATCCCAACCCCCTGGCGTCCAACCTTGGCATAGATGTGGCCGCCGGGGCCGCGGAACTGGGTCCCGATGCCACCGCCAATCTTCCCAGGGGTGGATATCTGACGGCCTGGAACCCTGCCACCCAGCAGGAAGTCTGGCGTGTGCCGGCGTCGTCCGGTGGCGTCTTGGCCACCGCGGGTGGTTTGTTGTTCAAGGGCAACAATGATCGCTTCTCCGCCTATGACATCAGTGATGGCACCGAACTGTGGTCCCTGCCCACCTACACCGGGGTGGTGGCGGCCCCCATCAGCTACGAGTTGGATGGTGAGCAATACGTGGCGGTGGTGGCAGGGCGTTCCACCGGTTATTACTACGCCCCCAGCTATTCCCGCCTGTTGGTGTTCAAGCTGGGCGGGACCGAAGAACTGCCACCAGCCCAGGAATACACCATGCCTCCCCTGAATGTTCAACCAGATACCGCCAGTGAGGAGGTGGTGGCCAGGGGGGAAGATCTGTATCAGCGCAATTGCATCATTTGCCATGGCGATCCCGGTACTGCTGGTGGTCTATTCCGGCGCGGCCTGTTTCCAGACCTGCTGTATTCGGCCTCCCTGGGCAGCCCCGAGTTGTTCAATGCCGTAGTGCTGGATGGCATCAGAACCGTGAACGGCATGGTGTCCTTTGCGGAGGTCATGGATGAAGAGGATGCGGAAGCCACCCGGGCCTATCTGATCCGGCGCGCCAACATCATGGCGGGAGCTGACTGAGCAACGGTCGCCCAGGGGTTGGGGCAACTGGCGCGGGATTCGGGCTGGCCCGGATGGGAAGCGACTGCGCTGTTGCCCCGGCGGAAATTGGGGCTTGATTTATTCAGATAATGTTATATTATTTCATTCGTTCGAGGTCTCCCCGAACGTCAACCCCCTGAAGGTCCATAAGTGTTCCCCCGGACCAGGCTTTCAGGGGGTTTTTCATTCATGTCAGACAAGCCGGATCAAAGGCATAGACACCGTCGAGCCAGTCGAGGATTTCCCTGGCGTAGCCGCTGGCGGCGTGGGCCTGGTAACGGGCTCTCAATCTTTCCCTGTCGGCAGGTTCGAGGCGCGCCAGGCCCACATCCTGCAGCAGGGGCACATCCTCCAGAATCAGTCTGCCAAGTTGCTCGCCGCACAGGCTCAGGCATGCCTGCTCCAGCAATATCTCTGGATCATAGATATCCGTGTAGAGGGCGGGCATGGAGAACAGAGGAATTCGCGACAACCAGGCTTGATTCATGGGGTTGGCACAGTGTCCCGAGGCCCATTCCCCAAGCACTGCCTTGTGCGGATGAAACGGGCGCAGGTGCAGAAAGTCCACCAGTTGCTTGCCGTCATTGACCGGGTAGTTATCCCAGATCAAGGGTTTGCGGCGCAATTTTGTACCTATGAGTTGTAAATGCGCTGCAGGGTAATCCTTGGAAAGAACCTTGGGGCCGGTCCAGAAAATATCGATCCCCGTGGCCAGGCCGGCGCCCAGATCTTCCAGATAATCCCCAGGCATGGTGCCAAAGACCCGTTCCAGCACGGGGTCGCTGGAATAGTAAGTGGGACAGACTGCCAGCGAGGCGGCATTGGTGATGCCGGCGCTAAATTCCACAATCTCCAATTGACGCTGGGCCAGATCCGGCAGGTCACCGCGCATGTCGTCGAAAAGGATGCAGAGCCGGTCAAGTTGCAGCAGGTTGAGCACTTCCAGCTTGGCGGCCAGAGCCTGGCGCTGGCTCTGATTGAAATCCCGATAAAGCTCCATCGGGCTCAGCCCGATCCCAAAGGCAATTCCTTGCTGGCGGCAGGTCTCGGCGAGCTCCCGCAACTGGGTCAGGTGGGAAGGCGGGAAGGGGCTGGCCCAATCCCGGCGCAGCCAGCGGTCACCCTTGGGGGCATAGAGATAACTGTTGAAACCTTGGGCTGCCAGGAAAGAGACATGCTCACGACGCTCCTGCCATGACCATTCGCGCCCAAAAAAACCTTCGATGATGCCAAGGGTGAAAGCTGGCGTGGCCATGATCACCGGCCTCAGAGCCCCAGGCGCGGAGCAAGCCTGTCGCGCAGAGGAGGGTAAAACTGGGTGAAGGCGCCATCATATTGGGCATGCTGGTTGTGGCACTCCACGCACTCATTGGGAGAGGGCACCATGGGGGCGCTGGTGGCGTTGCCGTTGAACAGGTAGAAAGCACGCTGATCGGCGAAGCGTTGGCGGTCAATGAGGTGGATTTCGAAGCTGACCAGATCCTGCTGGGCGAAGCCGTTGAGTTCCGGCTCGGGTTTTTCCTGGACGCCGTAGAAGGACAGGGAAAACATGGTGCCATCGGCGAATTCACCGTGCTCCAGAAAGTGACGGTAGGCGTCCGGCTCCATGTGCACGATCTGGAAAGTGCCCGGCCGGTCCCTGTCAAAGGCTTCATCCACATAGCCCAGGCCAAGGGACGCGCCCATGAACACCCATTCATCAACAGTGGGGCGTTGCAGTTGGCCGCTGGCAGTGAAGCGGGCAACATCCACGGCCGCGCTCTGCTGAGCGTCCACGGATTGAGAGTGAAAGGGTTGGCAGGCGGCAAGGGCAGCCAGCCCGCATATGGCAGCTGCGATGCTGGCGAATGACTTGATAAACGGCATGCTGGCTTCCTTCAGGTTACGAGGCGGCCATGGAACACAGGATGTGCGCCATGGCCGCTCACGTTGGATTCTACACCCTGGAAGCCATGCAGTCCTTGACCCTGGCCAGGGCCTCCTTGATGTTTTCCGTGCTGCTGGCGTAACTGAAGCGGATGTAGCCCTCGCCCAGATGGCCAAAACTGGTGCCGGACACGGTAGCAACTCCCACTTCATCGAGCAAGAGTTCTTCCACCTGCTTCGACTTCATGCCGGTGCCGCTGATATTGGGGAAGGCGTAGAAGGCACCCTTGGGCATCACGCAGGAAAAGCCGGGCACGTCGTTGAGCAATTCCACGATCAGCTTGCGGCGCTCGTCGAATACCGACAGCATGTGATCCACCGCATCCTGGGGGCCTTGCAGGGCCTCGATGCCGGCCACCTGCACCGGCGCCGAAGGACAGGAATTGGAGTTGATCTGCAAGCGTTCGGCATGATCAATGAGGGAGGCCGGCCATACTCCGTAGCCCAGGCGCCAGCCGGTCATGGAATAGGTCTTGCTCCAGCCATCCAGCAAAATGGTGCGGTCGCGGATCGACTCGTATTCCAGGAAGCTGACATGCTTGAGCCCGTCATAGAGCAGGCGCGCATAGATTTCGTCGGACAGCAGTACCACATGGGGATGTTTCTCCAGACCTTTGACGAAAGTCTCGATGGCATCCCGTTCCAGTACCCCGCCAGTGGGATTGGCTGGCGTATTGATGATGATGAGACGGGTACGCTCGTTGATCTGTGCCAGCACCCGCTCCGGATCGAAGGCGAAACCGCTGGATTCCAGCAGCTCGATGGGCACCGGCTTGGCGCCGGTGAAATTGATCATGGATTCGTAAATGGGGAAGCCGGGGTTGGGATACATGATCTCGGCGCCGGGTTCACCGAACATCTGGATGGCGAAAAACATGGTGGGCTTGCCGCCGGGCACGATCATGACATTATCCTTGTCCACCTCCACACCGCGATACTTGCGGATGTCTTCAACAACAGCCTGGCGCAGTTCGGGAATGCCCTTGGCCGGTGTATAGAAGTGGAAGCCGTTGTCCATGGCGCGCTTGCCCGCCTCGACAATGTTCTGGGGCGTGCGGAAGTCAGGGGCGCCGATGCCAAGGTTGATGATGCTGCGGCCCTGGGCTTCCAGGGCCTTGGCCTTGGCCAGGATCTTGAAGGCGGACTCGGTGCCGAGACGGGACATGGCTTGGGCTAACTGCATATGGGCTCCTGAAGCAATGCTGGCCGTTGCCAGCGAAGATTGGTGTTGAATTGGGTTGGCGCGGATGGCGAAGCGGCAATGATAGGACATCCTGGGACCTGAGTGAATGTCCAGCTGGTGACAGGCTGTCTGAAAAGCCTGAGCCATGTTGGCATAAATCAGAGATTCACTGGTCCATTGCCCGTGGGGCATTGAGGATCATTCATTGTGCTGCTGGTAACGGTAACAAGTCTCGCTGATCTCCAACAACTGGCAGGCTGCCCGTATGCTCATCTTGCCCTCGGCCACCAAGGTGGCTGCCATCTGGCTGCGAATCGCTGGTTTGGTGGCCTGATCCTTGACCAGTTGTTGCAGCAGGGATTTTTTGTATCGTTCTTCCTTGAGTCGCTTCTTCAAGGCCTTGTTCTCCAATTCGAGTTCGCGCAAGCGACGTACTTTATGGATGTCGAGACCACGGTATTTTGCGCGCCACTTGTAGAAAGCCGGCACGCTCAGGTGATAACGATCGCATAGATCCGCAATCGCTTCGCCCTGATCGGCAAGCTCCAGGATGTGAACGATGTCTGTCTCTGAAAAGCGGGAGTGCTTCATGGCTTACCTGACTCCTGTGTCCTGAGACCGCCACTGTGGCAGCACACAATTCCAGGAAGGGTTTTCACAAAGTGTTTAGCGTCCAGAGGCTCGATGGTGGCACATCCCTATGCCACCGTGTGGTGCGCCGCAATCGGCAATATCAAGCTCAGAAGTTGACTTTCATGCCTACTCTCATCACCCGACCGAACACATCATAGAGAGTTCTGTTGGTGGAGGGATAGGATGGGCTGTTGTTGCCAGTCGGACCAATGGCCGCCGGGCCAGGGTCCTTGTTGGCAATGTTCTGCACGAAGAACAGTGCTTGTGCCTGGGCGTTGCCGATCTCGAAGTTATAGATCAACGACGCATCCAGATAGAAGGCTCCCGGCAAGGAGTTGTCGTTGATGGTCCGGTTCTCAATCGTTGATGTGGGACAGTTTGCCGAACATTCGATCCAGTTTGTGTCATAGACGCCAGAGGAGAAGCCTCTGCCAATCAAATTCATGCTCCACTGATCAATGGTGTAAGAGCCGCTCAGCCTGTAGTTCCAACTGGGGAGACCAGTACCACCTGCCGCCAGACCCAGCATGTTGGCGCCAGCGCCATTGGTCGGCACGTCGATGCCATTGTCATTGATATTGGTGATGTAGCGGGTGGCCATGGCCCGCAGGGTCAAATCACCGAGGCCGATGGAAGTCCGATAGGTGGCCTCCATGTCGAACCCCTTGGCCTTGAGACTGGCAAAGTTGACAGGGTTGAGATTGATCTGCTGCAGCACACCCGCGCTGTTGAAGATCAAATTGGGGCAGAATGCCTGGATTCCCTGTTCGAGACACAGGTCGGCGGTGTTCTGTGCATTCACGGTACCGATGTTGTCACTCATGGTGATATTGTAATAGTCCACCGAGAACGTCACATCAGGCAGGAAGCGTGGCATCACCACTACGCCGATACCGGTACTATCGGCTTTTTCCGGAGTCAGCGCCAGGTTGCCGGAAGTGTTTTCCAGGAACTGTGACGCCTGCATGGTGGGGAAGAGGTTCACCGTATTGGTGCGCGCGGTACCGGCGGCGAACAGTTCCGCCAGATTGGGTGCGCGGATATCGTGTGACTGGGTCACCCTGAACCGCAGATCGTCGATGGGCTGCCAGGTCAGACCGGCCTTCCAGGTATTTACCGTACCGGACAGTTCATAATCGGTGAGGCGGTAGGCACCATTGAAATCCAGGGTGCTGGCCAATGGTACGACAGCCTCCACATAGGCTTCGGCCACGGTATAGCTGCCTTCAGTGACACGATAGTTGCCATAGAGCCAGCCGCTCTCGTAGATTGGGTCGACGTTGCCGGTGATGGCTTCTCGGCGCCATTCAGCACCCGTTGCGAACGACACGGGACCAGCCCAGGTATCGAACAAATCATTGGTGGAAATATTGAAGGCAGCCACGTCCTGTGTCAGTTTCTGATCCCGGTAGGGATCACCCGCGCCAAACACGTAGCCCAGTGCTTCCGGGGTGACACCCCCTATGCCGATACGGTTGATCGGTACACAGCCATTGCCAGGGTTGGCGATGGAACTGCGGCACACAATCTGGCCGGTGTCAGGATGAAACACAGCGTCAGTGGCGGCGTTCATGCGGGCATTGTTCCAGGTGCCATGCAACAACTCGTCGGTTTCGGCCTGGCCACGCTGGTAGTAGGCATCCCAATCCCATGCGCGACCCAGCATCTCGAAACCACCATTGCCACCCACCACATAGCGAGTGACTTCCCGGGTATTGGACGCGCCAGCTGCGGGAATGCCGTTGTTGGAAGTGCCCATGGCGAATGAAGCCAGACCCAGGCTTTGCATCTCGTCACGCACGGAAGCCGGCAGGAAGGCATTGTCGGATCTGATGGTGACATTGCCGGTGTTTGGCGTTACCTGGTAGTAGCTGAAGCCACTCCAGCGGCTTAGCGAGGCCTGGGCAAAAAGCTCGATATTGGGTGTCAGCTCCCAGCTGACCCGACCAAAGTAAAGACGGCGATCTTCATCGGAAGAAAGTGAGTTGGAATTGTGGTGGCCTTCACGGGTGATGCGATAATCACCGCCAATCATCCAGGGGCCGCTGACCTCTCCGTATACCAACTGATTGACCACTGGCTCGCCAGTCTGTGGATTGATTCTGCCAAAATAGGTGCCACGCAGGGGGCCATTGGTGACAAGGCCGCCAGGCGTGTAAAGGCTGGGACCGATCCCCCTTCCCACATGGAACCAAGGCTCACCATTACTGGGCGAGTAGTTGGGATTCTGAATCTTGTAGAAGCCGTCATCGTTCCAGGGGCGATCGATGGTGAGAATGCCGTCCTGGGTAAAGTACTCAGTGCTGAACATGGCATGTCCACGGCCTCCGCCAAAGCGGGTACCACCAGTCAGCGTGAAGCGGTGATTCGGCATGTCACCATAGGTGGTTTCACCATATTGGTAATCGGTTTTCAAACCCTCGAAAGTTCTGTCCAGTACGAAGTTGACCACCCCACCCACGGCGTCAGAGCCATAGGCGGATGATGCGCCACCTGTGACCACTTCGACCCGGCTGATCAGAGCCTGGGGGAAGGTATTGATGTCCACCAGGCCTGTGGCGGCGGAAGTGACCGAACGTTGACCATCCAGCAATACCAGTGTCCTGTTTTGGCCCAGCGCTCGCAAATTCAGTGCGGCAATACCCGCCTGACCGTTACTGAGCGAGCCTGAGTTGGATGAAGCTGACTGAATACCCTGCACCGAAGGCAGAGTGTTGACGAAGTCCGCAATATTGGATGGGGCAACGGCTTCTATCTCGTCGGCATTCAGCACACTGACGGGCGTGGGTGAGTCGTAGCCATCGCGCGAGATGCGGCTGCCGGTGATGGCGATTTCTTCGATTCTGGGGTCATCCTGAGCGAAAGTAGCGGGTACTGGCAACAGGCCGGCCATCCCAGCGGCCAGGCCCATGTAGCCCGTGGCCAGCATTCGCTTGGCGCTGATGGAAGCGCTCAATGGCTTCCGAAGGAAGCCGGTTTTGATGGTGGACATGGGATAGCCAACTGGATGGCATTGTTTGGTTCTCACTGGAGGTCTCCTCGTCAAAATACAAAATTGGCGTACCCCATCTGTTATCGGACCTGGGCCGGGATGTGCAGATAAGGCTCACAGATGAGCGCTCAGCATTAATCGTGCCAATTGGGATAGTTGTGGCAGATGAGGCTTTGGTAAGTGCTTGTTTTGCGTACGTTGAGGAGACATGGAAAGGATGCTGAAGGTAATTGCCTGTACATCAGAATGCCTTCAAAAATAGGTGTTTTATGGGAATTCATAGAGCGAGAACTGTCGCCTGACTGATTGAGCTGGATTGGTAAGTTCAAGCGCTCGGCACACCGTGCTTGATCAGGAAGTGAGTCTGGGGCTGGCTTCAGTAGTGAGGCGTACAAAGTGTGCCATTCTTAATATTCTGCTTCAGTTTGGTGCTCAACATGAATGTCCGGGGTATGCGCGGGCACCCCCATGGCGCCCTTGCTTATCCTTTTGACATGCGCTATCCACGCCCGGATTGCTGTTGAGGGTATCTGCCAATATGTTGTTTTTAATATAGATTTTCTATTATTCGTTTGCTTGCTTGGCATAAAATTAGTTGCGGTCATAATATCATTTCGCCGAACCATGTGGTTCTTCTTTGAATAAAAAAATCTTCTTTTGGCATGGTAAGTGCTAACCCATCATTTAAGAAATCATTGCAATTCTGTCTGCTCCTGATAATTGCTCAATGATGTCGATTGTCATCAGAGAACGTTGCCGAACCGGCTGTCAGCAGTTATTGGTTATCGATTATCGAAAGATTCGTTAGATATAGAACGATAAGAATATATGTGCAATTTATTTAAGGTATTTGGCTCGATATCAAATGATTTTTGGCAGTAAAAAGTTTTGGCACGATTGATGCTGGAGTGCTGTGGTGAAGCAATGAGGGAGTAGTACTTCTATCAGGAAGGATTGTGGATGACCAGATTTATATGGCTATAAGTTTGCAATTTTAACGAGGTGAAATCAGGTGACTATTATGCAATCCATTACAAGCCCATCCTGCAGAGAGGCTCCATCCTTCCGCAGGCGCAGCACTAAATTGAGCATGGCTGTACGTGCAAGGCAAGTATTTGCCTTCGGCTCCATGGGTCTGACCATTGCTGCTGGATCAATGATGTCGGCGAGCCCGGTGCTGGCACAGGATGCCCCAAGAATAGAGGAAATTGCCATTACTGGCAGTCGTATTGCTCGCGATGGTTATGACTCACCCACGCCCGTGAGCGTGATGAACTCGGATGAAATCGAAGCCTGGGCACCAGCCAATATCGCCGATTTTGTGAATACCTTGCCTTCGATACAGGGTTCGGCCACGGCTGCCACCAACTCTGGTTCTCTCAGTAATGGTCAGGCTGGCATCGCCTCACTCAATTTGCGGGCTCTGGGTGCCAACAGAACCTTGGTCTTGTTGGATGGGCAGCGCTCAGTCAGTTCAGCAACCACTGGCCTGGTGGATATCAATACCTTTCCTCAGTCCTTGATCAGTCGGGTGGAGGTGGTCTCTGGTGGTGCTTCATCCGCTTATGGCTCCGATGCCGTGGGCGGTGTGGTCAACTTTGTGTTGGACAGAAGTTTTGAGGGGTTGAAGACAGACTATCAATTTGGTCAGACTACTTATGGTGACATGCCCAATCACCGTTTCACCCTTACCGCTGGCAGCAGATTCGCTGATGGACGCGGCCATGCCATGTTCAGCACCGAGTATTTCACCCAGGATGGGGTGCATAGCATAGATAGAAGTTGGAATAACGCTGGCTTCTTCCGTATTCAGAATCCCAATTACAGCCCCACCAATGGCGAGCCATGGTTCCATGTGGGACCCAATATCGGCCCAAGCCTGCATACGTCGGGTGGTTTGGTGACTTCCGGCCCATTGCGGGGCACTTACTTTGGCAGAATCGATCCCGCCACCGGCGAGCCCGTGGTCAATCAACTGGTGTTTGGGCAGGTGGCAGGACCCTGGATGATCGGTGGTGACTATGAACTGACCCGTGAAGGGCATATTGGCAGTAACTCCTTGTCTTCAGATGAAGATAGAAGGACCTATTTCGGTCGTGTCAGTTGGGAACTGACACCAAGCATAGAAGTCTATGGACAGGTTTCCTACAGCCAGTTTTCAGGGTTCAGCTATTATCAGCAGACCCCCAATACGGGTAATGTAACCATACGTTCAGATAACGCCTTCTTGCCTGCTTCTGTGCGCGATCAGATGCAATCTCTCGGGCTTGCTACCTTGGCCTTGGGCACAACCAATAATGGCATACCTGCCGCTGGCAGCGACAATACCCGCACAGTCACCCGCTATGTGGTGGGGGCAGATGGTGATTTCAGCATCATGAGCCGGGACTGGGATTGGAACGCCTACTACCAGCGTGGCACGGCAGTGGCAGATGAGATGTTGCATGGCACCTGGAACAATGCGCGGATGAATGCTGCCACTGATGCTGTGTTTCATCCCGATACCGGCCAGGTCGTATGCCGCAGTTCCATTGCTGCCCCAGGCAATGGTTGTGTCCCCATCAACCGTATCGGGATCGGTGGCGTGACCCCGGAAGCGCTGGGCTATATTTTTGGCGCCGGAGATCCCTATCGCGAACAAACACTGACCCAGGATGTGGTGGCCTTCAATATTTCCACCAATGACCTGTTCGATACTTGGGCTGGGCCCGTGTCATTCGCGACTGGTGCGGAATGGCGCAAGGAATCAGTCACTGGCAGTGTCGATCCAATTTTTGAAAATGGTTGGCTTTACGGCAACTATCGTGTCACAGATGGAAGCTACACGGTGGCGGAAGCCTATATCGAGACAGTCGTGCCGCTGTATCACAATATTGACTTCAATGGTGCCTATCGCCTGACTGACTATGAGTTGTCCGGCACCGTCAGTACCTGGAAAGCCGGTCTTAGCTGGCAGCCCATTGATGATGTGCGTTTCCGCGTTACCCAGTCCAAGGATATCCGTGCACCAAACCTGTCGGAAATGTTCGCGGCAGGCACTGCCCGCACCAACACAGTCAACCTGTTCCCAAGCATGCAGGCGGCGCAGTTCCAGGAAAATACTTCTGGTAACCTGGCATTGACGCCAGAACAGGCTGACAGTCTTGGTGTCGGCATGGTGGTGATGCCACGCTTCATGCCGGATCTGACTTTCTCTCTCGACTTCTACAACATCATGATGACCGACAACATCGGTACTGTCAGTGCCCAGGCCACCGCTGACCTGTGTCTGGAACAGGGCGTGCAGGCTTTCTGTAATAACTTGATTTACAACAGCGCTGGTGTGTTGCAGCAGATCAATCTGCAACCAGTGAACTTTGCCACCTTGAAAGCCAAGGGTCTTGATGTGGAAGCCACCTACAGAACCAATCTCGGAGCTGGCGACTTGACCTTGCGTGCCTTGGGAACCCGCTATATCAAGAGCATTCCAGATAACGGCATTGATGTGGTGACCAATAACGCAGGTTCTTTGACAGGCGCCGCGCTGCCACCCTGGAACTATAGATTGAGTGCAAGTTACGCGCTTGACCAATGGAAGTTCAACCTGGTGGGCAGGGGCTTCACTTCTGGTGTATACGATAACAACTGGATCGAATGCAGCAGTAACTGTCCGACTTCCACGGTTCAGAACCGCACCATCAACGACAACAGCATCAGTGGCATTTTCTACCTGGATGCCTCGATCTCCTATGATTTCGAGGTGGCACAGGCACAAGCGCAGTTGTTCATGTTTGTGCAGAATCTTGCCAACAAGGATCCGGTATTGGTAGGTAATGGTCCCACTGGCAACAATACGCCGGCCTATCCACAGACCAACAGAGGTATCTTTGATGTGTTTGGCAGGACCATGAGAATGGGAGTCAGGATGAACTTCTGATGCTGTCGGGGTGCGAGGCAGCCGGTTTGACTGGTTGCCTCGTAGCTTTTGGCTTATTGTGTTTTTCAGCTTTTCCTACACGCAGAATGTATTCGGGGGAATCCTTATGTTCAAAGCCAACAAAGGTACATTGGTCAGATCCATCAGATTGGTTGTCGCCAGCGCCATCCTGATGGCGGGTTCTAGCAATATCCTGGCCC
>JBJHAY010000068.1:0-12524 GCA_050485205.1 Gammaproteobacteria bacterium | reverse complement strand
ATTATGTTGTGTATTACAGACAAGCCCCTGCTTCTTGACATCAGAAGTCAAGAATCCTCTGTAACCGCATGGACTGTAACGCAATTATCACCCTTGTCAATACCTGAGGATGAATTTCCCCCTAATGACGCGTGATTTTCTCCCCCCCTGTTCCAGGGGATTGGTCCATAGTACCGAACCCATTGCAGGGCCAGGCTTACCTTGGTTAGACTCCCTTCCCCATGCCAAGACAGGAATCACTCAATATGACCCAGGATGAAAAGAAAAAGGCGGTGGCCAAGGCGGCGTTCGACCATGTAAGAGCACGCCTGCGGGATGACAGTGTCATAGGCGTGGGTACCGGCTCGACTGCCAACCACTTCATTGAGGCGCTGGGTGCTATCCACCAGGACATTTACGCCACCGTGGCCAGTTCCGAGGAGTCGGCACGGCGGCTCAAGGCGCTGGGAATCCCCGTGATGGATCTCAACAGCGTCGACAGCGTCGACATCTACGTGGATGGGGCTGACGAAGCCAATGAATATCTGCAACTCATCAAGGGGGGTGGCGCGGCCTTGACCCGGGAGAAAATCGTGGCGGCAGTGGCAAAGGAATTCGTCTGCATTGCCGATGACAGCAAGTTTGTGCGTGTGCTGGGCAAGTTCCCCCTGCCGGTGGAAGTGATTCCCATGGCCCGCAGCCATGTGGCCCGGCAAATCGTCAAACTGGGGGGAGACCCCGTCTATCGGGAATCCTGCATCACGGACAATGGCAACATCATCCTGGATGTGTACAACATGGATATTGTGGATCCACGATCACTGGAAGCCGCTCTCAATCAAATCCCCGGCGTGGTTACCAACGGCCTGTTTGCCCTGCGACCAGCCGATGTCCTGATGCTGGCGTCCGACGCTGGTATCCAGACACTGAAAGCGCCGGACCTGTAAGCCGGCGCATCCGCATCCCTTCTTCAGCCCTCTATCCAGCGTCTTTCCAGCAGATCGAAAGCCATGGCTGTACCAGGCAGGATACGCATGGTCATGGCTTGCATGCCATTCCCGGTCTCCACCAATGGAATGACAAGTTCGGAATTGCCAACGTAGGCATGACAAAAGCTTTCTTCATCAGAGGGAGGTGAAACCGGCTCCATGCGCGACACTTCAAAGCGTCCCAGCCCCTGGAACACCATTTCCCCCTGGTACCAATTATTTTCAAAGGCAACCCGGCTCAGGTGCAACGTGCCGCTGACCTCATCAAAGCGGAAGGGGGCGGCACCGCTCAAATCTGCACAGACTGCCGCCAACTCCTCAAGTGGCTCTCGATCCCCGATGCTGCTCACAAGCTGACCCAGCACCGCATCACAGTCATCGAAGCCAATGGAAAAATCCTCCAGCGACTGGCCTCCTCCCACGGAATGCCAGCCACTGGCAATGTTACCCACCAACACGGCCAGAGCTGCGTCCTGAGGCGATTCCACATCAATGAAGGGCGGTAACGCCTCTGCGCGGGTAATGAGCAATACCACCAGATCACGATATTCATACAACACATGCGGCAGGTTTTCCAAGGGCACCGCTTGGCTCAAGCGGACCCTGCCGCGGGGTCCCAACAGCGCCACCACCGCGTGGGTGACACCGATATCAGACATTGCCACAGGCTCACCAAACAAGCTCAAGGTCACTTGTCGCCCCCCCACCAGCAAGGATTCACCATTGCTTTCCACCAAGACCTGGTATTCACACACCCGGTCAACCGAAGCAGTGAGCCAACTGCTGTTCAGATAGCGCAAAGTACTGTCGCGCAGAGGAGAGTAAATGGCACGCAACAAGGTGTCGGGATCATCCTGGCCGGATAACAGGTCGCGTCCCGCCAGAAACTCCCGGTCATGTCCAACTCCCAGCAGGGACAACAAGGTTGGAGCCACATCACTGTGGGTGGCCGGGACTGGCTCATGGGCTTGGCGACCTGCATTCAACACCAGAAACAATGGACGCCGCCGGTAGCCCTGCGGATACAGGGGCTGCGCAGCATTTCTCATGGCCAGATGATCGGTCACTATGGCCACCGTGGTCTCTTGCCATGCCGGGTGCCGCGACAACTCGCCAATGAAATTTTCCAACAGTTGATCCGCGCAGTGGACAGCATGCAGCATGCTGTTATCAATGCCGGCATAGGGAGCACAGGAGGCCGAAGCCTCGCCATCGGGATGATGTGTATCAAGGGTCAGAAGTGTCAGATTGAACGGAACATCGGCCGCGGCCAAGGCATCAAACTGTTCCAGTGCCAGGGAATACAGGCTGTCATCGTACAACCCCCACCCTGTCTGGTAGGACTGATCCGTCAACAGCGGCATCAACTGTTCGCGGCCCATGACACTGTCGTAGCCATGGGCCGCCAGAAATCTGCCCTTGCCGGCAAACTGGGTGGAAGCTCCCCCCATGTAGACCTGCCGATAACCTGCCGCTCCCAGAACATCCCCCAAGCATACCGCCTGCTCCAGAAAGCCCTGGTGCAGGATGTCGTTGCCACCAACCAGAAAGTCTGTCAGCAAGGGCGTGCCGCATTGTGAGGACACAATGCCGCCCACGGTCCAGCCCGCCCCATCCACCTGAATCATGTTGGAAAAAAACAGGCTCTCGGCCTTGAGCTGGTTCAGATAGGGAGTCAGCCCAGGAAACAATGCTTCATCGGTGTATATATCCTCCAGGCTTTCCAGGTAGATCAACACCAGATTACGGCCTGGCTCCGCGCTTCCAGGCCCGGGGCGCAACGCAGCCTGATGCAGGTGGAGACGGCGCCAGTCCACCTGTTCCAGGCTGGTGGGTGCCGGCAGACGTTGCGCCTGCACATACTCTCTGAGCCGCAAGCGCAGTTCCGGCTCCAGGGCCACCACCATTACCCCGAGCAGGATCACACTCACACTCAATCCGGGCACCGGCATGGGGCGGGGCAACAAGGGCAGGCGCGCCAGGCGCCAGCTCAGTACTGAGACACCTGTCAACAACACCAGGCTCAACAGTAGCAGCGGCAGGTAGGCCGGTCCGGCTTCCGTCAGGGTGGACAACGAAAAGTGGAAGAAAAAACGCTCATTGAAGCTCTCGCCCTGCAAATAAAAGGACACCAGCCTCAACAGCTGGAACAGGACAATCGCGTTGAAAACCAAAACCGCCAAAGATTTTCTGACAGTGGCACTGCCGATCCGCCCCAACAACAACAGGACCATGGCTACCAGCATCAACAGCGCCGAGGCCGATGTCATCAACCACAACCAGCGCTTTTCATTGCTGAAGTAGAAAGCCCCTGACAATGGAAGGGCCAGCAGCATGACCAGGGCAGACAGCTTCCATGCCCCGTATTTCCATGACCATTCTTGATTTTCCCTGGTGCTGGCAAGCACTGGCGTCCCTCCTCTTCCATTGCCTGTGGAACCCGCTGAAAACACTCCCAACAAAGTGTTTCCACAAGCGGCACATCACCGTGCCGCCTGCGGCCATTGATAGCCTGTTGAAACAAACCTTCAGCAGGCTATCAATGGCCAATGCAAGTCACTAACCCACCAAGTCCATTTCGGTTGACAAGACTTAACAGCCTGTTGACTTTCTACGTTATTAACCACACTTGCAGCAGCTCATCACTGCACATTGGCCTTGAGCTCACCCTTGGCATACTTGTTGGCCATCTGTTCCAGTGTGTAGATTTTTTGGAGCTTGGACGCATTGCCGGCAGTGCCGAAAGCCTCCAGACGCGCTTTCACCACTTCCTTCATGGCCTGAACCGTGGGGCCCAGGAATTTGCGCGGATCGAACTCGGATTTGTTCTGGGCCAGGAAGCGCCGCACCGCACCGGTGGAAGCCAGGCGCAGGTCGGTGTCGATGTTGACCTTGCGCACGCCGTGCTTGATGCCTTCCTGGATTTCCTCAACTGGTACTCCGTAGGTTTCGCGGATTTCGCCTCCGAATTCATTGATCACCGCCAGCCACTCCTGGGGTACCGAGGACGAGCCGTGCATGACCAGGTGGGTGTTGGGGATGCGTTTGTGAATCTCGCGGATACGGCTGACGGCCAGAATATCGCCAGTGGGCGGACGGCTGAACTTATAGGCGCCATGACTGGTGCCCACGGCGATGGCCAGGGCATCCACCTGGGTGGCTTCGACAAAACGCGCCGCCTCGTCCGGATCGGTCAGCAACTGCTCCTTGGAAAGCTTGCCCTCGGCGCCGATGCCATCTTCCTCTCCCGCCATGCCGGTTTCCAGAGAGCCCAGACAGCCCAGCTCACCTTCCACCGAGACGCCACAGGCATGGGCCATTTCCACCACCTTGCGGGTGACATTGACGTTGTAGTCATAGTCGGTCGGAGTCTTGCCATCCTCCGCCAGGGAGCCATCCATCATCACCGAGGAAAAACCCAACTGGATGGAACGCTGGCAAATCGCGGGAGAAACACCGTGGTCCTGGTGCATGACGATGGGAATGTGAGGAAATTCCTCCAGCGCCGCCAGGATCAGGTGGCGCAGGAAATTGGAGCCGGCATATTTGCGGGCGCCGGCGGAGGCTTGCAGGATCACCGGGCTGTTGACCTCGTCGGCCCCCATCATGATGGCCCGTACCTGCTCCAGGTTGTTGACGTTGAAGGCGGGAACGCCGTAGCCATTCTCCGCCGCATGATCCAGTAACTGTCTTAAGCTCATCAAGGCCATAGCGAATTCCTTAGTCTGATTTTTACCAAGTTGTGCATGTCATGAGTACCCGGCCATTTGCGCCTGGGTACCGGATTATTTTTTTCCACGCGCTTCGAGAATGGCGACAGCCGGCAAGGTGTCTCCCTGCACGAACTCCAGGAAGGCGCCGCCACCAGTGGAAATATAGGACACCTGCCCCTCAATACCGTATTTTTCGATTGCGGTGATGGTTTCTCCGCCACCGGCAATGGAGAAGCCGCCATTGGCGGCGATGGCCTTGGCCACCGCCCGGGTACCCGCCGCGAATTGATCGAATTCAAACACTCCCACCGGGCCATTCCAGAGGATGGTGTTGGCACCTGCAATGATCGCCTGCAAGGTTTCAGCGGTTTCCGGCCCAACGTCGAGAATCATATCATCATCATTGACCGCGGTGACCGGCTTCACCGTGGCGACGGCATCTGCCGCAAACGCCGTGGCGACCACCACGTCGGTGGGCAGGGGAATATGGGTACGGGCCATGATAACCCTGGCCTGCTCCATCATGTCCGGCTCATACAAGGACTTGCCCACATTGTGTCCGGCTGCCGCCAGGAATGTATTGGCAATACCCCCGCCGACGATCAACTGATCAACCTTGCTCGACAAAGCTTCCAGCACTTGTAGCTTGCTGGACACCTTGGCGCCACCGACGATTGCCAACATGGGCCGTTGCGGATGCTCCAGCGCCCGTGACAAGGCTTCCAGTTCCGCCATCAACAAGGGCCCCGCACAAGCCACTTCGGCGAAGCGTGCAACGCCATGGGTGCTGGCCTGGGCGCGATGCGCGGTACCAAAGGCATCCATCACGAACACGTCACAAAGACTGGCGTAATAACGGGCCAACTCCTCAGCATCCTTGGTCTCGCCGACATTGATGCGCACATTTTCCAACAGCACACATTCGCCATCCTCCAGACCATGGCTGTCGCCAGAGGAAAATTCCTCGCTCATCACATGCACTTCGCGACCCAGCAATGCGCCGAGATGGGCCGCCACTGGTTGCAGCGAAAACTGCTGTTGCTGCGCAATCGGCACACCTTCCTCCGGCCGCCCCAGGTGCGACATCAGCATGACCTTGGCGCCCTGGTCGATAGCCTGGCGAATGGTCGGCAGGGCGGCCCTGATGCGGGCATCATTCACCACTCGTCCATTCTTCACCGGCACATTCAAGTCCTCGCGGATCAATACCCGCTTGCCGGTCAGATTCAGATCCCGCATTGCGATGATGGTCATAATCCTTCCTATTGATTGTCGGATTGATGTGGTTCTGCAACGCTCGCTTAGAACCGCTGCAAGAGCCTTGCCACATCCAGCATGCGATTGGCATAGGCCCACTCATTGTCGAACCAGGTCAGCACCTTGACCAGATGGCCACCACTGACCCTGGTCTGGCTCAAATCCACAATCGCCGAGCGTGGATCATGGTTGAAGTCACAGGATGCCAGGGGTTCGTCGGTCCAGGCCAGCACTTTCGGTGGCATGGCGGCGCTGCCAGCCTTGATGACCTGGTTCACGCCCGCCGCGCTGGTCTTCTCTCTCACCACGATGGAGAGATCAATGGCGGAAACATTTACCGTCGGCACCCGCATGGCCTGAGCCTCGAAACGGCCTTCCAACTCGGGCAGCAGGCGCTCGATGCCGCGGGCCAGACCCGTGTCCACGGGAATGATGGACTGGAAAGCGCTGCGGGTCTTGCGCAGGTCCGTGTGATGATAGGCGTCCAGCACCGGCTGGTCGTTCATGGCGGAGTGGATGGTGGTAATGACACCACTGTCGATGCCAAGGGCATCATTCAGGCACTTGATCACCGGCACGATGCAATTGGTGGTGCAGGATGCGTTGGAAATGATGCTGTGTTCGGGCCGCAGCACGTGCTCATTGACGCCATAGACCACAGTGGCATCGACGTCGCTTTCCGCCGGTTGCGAGAACAACACCCGCAGCGCGCCTCGCCGCAGATGCACCTCGGCGCGCTCGCGGGCAGTGAAAGTACCGGTACATTCCATCACCAAGTCAACGCCATGCTCAGCCCAGGGCAGATCTTCCAGAGACTCGATATGGCTCACGGCAATGCGATCACCGTTGATCCTCAGGCTCCCGTTCTCCACTGCCACTTCGGCGGGGAAGCGGCCGTGTGTGCTGTCGTAGCGCAGCAGGTGCGCCAGGGTGCGAATATCCGCCAGTTCATTGACCGCAACGATGGAAAGCGCTTCATGATCCCTGCTTTCATAGAAGGCCCGCAGCACGCTGCGGCCGATTCTTCCCATGCCATTGATGGCGATACGCAGGCTCACGGCTTACAACAATCCCTCGGCGGCATCGATCACATTGTCCACGGTGAATCCAAAGTGCTCCATCACCACCTTGCCCGGCGCGGACTCGCCGAAACTGCTCATCCCCACCACGGCGCCATCCAGCCCCACATATTTGTACCAGTAATCCACATGGGCAGCTTCCACCGCCACGCGCTTGCGCACCTCGCCGGGCAACACACGCTGGCGATAGGCGGCGTCCTGGGATTCAAACACATCGGCGCTTGGCATCGACACCAGCCTGGCCTGGACACCACGGGCCTGAAGCTGGCTGACAGCCTCCAGCGCAATCACCACTTCCGAGCCAGTGGCGACGATGATCAATTCGGGCTTGTCGTCGCAGTCCTTGAGAATGTAGGCACCACGGCTGATATCGGCCACCTGTGCCGGGGTGCGCTCCAGGTGGGCCAGGTTCTGGCGTGACAGCACCAGGGATGTAGGCCCCTTGCGGCGCAGCAGGGCCGCCTTCCAGGCCGCCGCGGTTTCCACCGCGTCGGCGGGGCGCCACACCGACATGTTGGGAGTACCGCGCAGATTGGCCAACTGCTCCACTGGCTGGTGGGTAGGGCCGTCCTCACCCTGGCCGATGGAATCATGCGTGAATACGAAGATGTTGCGCTGCTTCATCAGCGCCGCCATGCGCACGGCGTTGCGGGCGTACTCCATGAACACCAGAAAGGTGCCTCCATAGGGGATGAAGCCACCATGCAGGGCGATGCCATTGTTGATGGCCGCCATGCCGAATTCACGCACACCGTAATAGATGTAGTTGCCCTCGGGCTTCTGACTGATGGGGAGGCTGCCGCTCCAGTTGGTGAGGTTGGAGCCGGTGAGATCGGCGGAGCCGCCGATCAATTCCGGCAGCAACTTGCCAAAGGCGGCGATGGCATTCTGAGACGCCTTGCGGGTGGCGATGGTCTCGGCCTTTTGCTGGCAGTCGGCGATGAAGGCATCCGCCATGGCCTCGAAATCCTGGTGGAACTGCCCCTTGAGGCGGCGCACCAGTTCCAGCGCCAGTTCGGGATATTCTTCCTCGTAGCGGGTCAGCAGTTCCTTCCAGGCGGACTCGGCGGCAAAACCCTTTTCCACCGCATTCCAGGTCTGATAGATCTCCTGGGGCACGTCGAAAGGCATGTGGATCCAGCCCAGGCTGGCGCGGGTTTCCTGAATTTCCTTTTCACCCAGGGGCGAGCCATGCACACCGGCGGTGCCTTGTTTGTTGGGGGCGCCATAACCGATCACGGTCTTGCAGATGATCAGCGTGGGCCGGGCGTCATCGGCCTGGGCCTCGCGCACGGCGGCCGCGATCTGCTCGGGGTCATGGCCATCAACCTTGAGGGTTTGCCAGTGATAGGACTGAAAACGCTGCTCGGTGTCATCGCTGAACCACTCCCCCACCTCGCCGTCGATGGAAATGCCGTTGTCGTCATAGAACACAATGAGCTTGCCCAGACCCAGGGTACCGGCCAAGGAGCAGACTTCGTGGGAAATCCCCTCCATCAGACAACCGTCACCAACGAACACATAAGTGTAGTGATCCACCACCTCGAAACCCTCGCGGTTGAATTGCGCCGCCAGGGTTTTCTCGGCGATGGCCATGCCGACGCCATTGGCCAGACCCTGTCCCAGTGGGCCCGTGGTGGTTTCCACTCCGGGGGTATAGCCATACTCGGGATGACCGGGGGTTTTCGAGTGCAGTTGGCGGAATTGCTTGATGTCTTCGATGGAAACGTCGTAGCCACTCAAGTGCAACAGGGCATAGATGAGCATGGAGCCATGGCCGTTGGAAAGCACGAAGCGGTCACGATTGAACCAATTGGGGTTGGAAGGGTTGTGATGCAGAAAGTCGTTCCAGAGTACCTCGGCAATGTCCGCCATGCCCATGGGGGCACCCGGATGGCCGGAATTGGCTTTTTGCACCGCATCCATGCTCAGGGCCCGGATCGCATTGGCGCAGTCCCTGCGCGAAGCCTGTCTGACACCTGGGGTGCCATTGCCTGGGGTGCCTGCCGCCATACTGCCTACTCCTTCACTGAGTGCTGAATTTCGAGGGCGCCTATTTTCCCCCAGCGCGGCCAAATATGCCACCGCTATCACCCCGCCGGCGCGCTTCATGGTGCTTGGCGAACCCCCTGGATCGGCCCAATATCAAAAATTTTTGATACAGGTTTGATTATTTGCCATGGCAGTGCTACATTGCGCCCTCACCACGACACAGGAACCCCATGCACCACCTTCACCAGCACCCGCATCAAGACTTGACGGCAGCCCTGGCGGACCCAGAGTCCCTCACCGTGCTTTGCAAGGCCAGCGCCGACACCCTGCGTCTGATGATTCTGCGCCTGCTGCGCAACGACTCCCTGGGCGTGCTGGAAATGTGCCGCATTTTCGATGTGCGCCAATCCGCTCTCAGCCACCACCTGAAGGTGCTGGCCAGCGCCGGCCTGGTATCAACCCGACGCGAAGGCAATGCCATCTTCTATCGCCGCGCCTTGCTGGATCCCCAGGATGCCCTGAGTGAATTCAAGGCCAGCCTGCTGGCCACGGTGGACCGCATCACCCTGGACGGCACACTGAGCCAGCGCCTGCGCCAGATCAAGCAGGAGCGCACCCAACAATCCCTCGACTTCTTCCAACGCAATGCCCACAAGTTCCGGGAAAACCAGGAACTGGTAGCCGCCGGACAACAATACATCCCACTGCTGGAAGAGTTACTGCAAGGCACACAACTCCCCGCCACCGCCTCGGCACTGGAAATAGGCCCTGGAGACGGCTGGCTGCTGCCCTTGCTGGCTGGCAAGTTCAAACAAGTGATTGCACTGGATGCCTCGGCAGAAATGCTCGACAAGGCCCGGGCCACTGCCGCCAGGAACGGAGTCGAAGCCAACGTCAGCTTCATTCATGGTGATACCGAACACGCGCTGCAGAGAGCTCTGCGGGCCGACCTGCTGGTGAGCTGCATGGTCTTGCACCACGTCTCCTCACCGGCGGAAGTAATGCTGGATGCCGCCTCCCTGCTGGAAGAAGCCGGCATGTTCCTGGTGGTGGAACTGTGCCGCCACGATCAGGATTGGGTGCGGGCCAGCTGTGGCGACCTCTGGCTGGGCTTCGAACCCGAGGAACTCACCAATTGGGCTCACCGGGCCGGTTTCACCAGCAGCCAGAGCCTGTATCAAAGCCTTCGCAACGGATTCCAGGTGCAAATGCATCTGTTCGCCAAGGGCCGTCAGCAGCAACCTTTTCTGTTTACGCCTTTGCACCCACCCATACGACACGACACGACAACCAAAACAATCATCAACAGCAGCCAATAAGGAAGACTCCATGACTGAAGCAGCCTTGTTTACCTCGGAATCCGTATCCGAAGGCCATCCCGACAAAATGTGTGATCAGATATCAGACGCGATTCTGGATGCCATCATCTCCCAGGACCCCAATGCCCGCGTGGCGGTGGAAACCCTGGTGAAAACCGGCCTGGCTCTGGTGGCCGGCGAGGTCAAGTACGACAAGAGCAAGGTGCGGCTGGAAACCGAGGAAATCATCCGCGACGTGGTCAAGGACATCGGCTATGACGACTCCGAAATGGGCTTCGACTACCGCAGCTGCGCGGTACTCAATGCCATCGGTGCCCAGTCCAACGACATCAACCAAGGTGTCGACAGAGGTGACCCCCGTGAGCAGGGTGCTGGCGACCAAGGTTTGATGTTCGGCTATGCCTGCCGCGAAACCGAAGTCTTGATGCCCGCCCCCATCACCTACTCCCACCTGCTGGTAAAACGCCAGGCCGAGGTGCGCAAGAACGGCACCCTGCCCTTTCTGCGTCCCGATGCCAAGAGCCAGATCACTTTCCGCTACGTGAATGGCGAGCCCCAGTCCATCGATGCAGTCGTGCTGTCCACCCAGCACGCCGACAGTGTCAGCAACAAGGACCTGCGCGAGGCGGTGATGGAGGAGATCATCAAGAAAGTGTTGCCTGGCCACTGGCTCGACAGCAATACCAAGTACCACATCAACCCCACCGGACGTTTCGTGATTGGCGGCCCCCACGGTGACTGCGGTCTCACCGGCCGCAAGATCATCGTCGACACTTATGGTGGCATGGCCCGCCATGGCGGTGGCGCCTTCTCCGGCAAGGACCCGTCCAAGGTGGACCGCTCCGCCGCCTACCTGGCCCGCTACATCGCCAAGAACATCGTCGCCGCCGGCATTGCCGACAGGTGCGAGGTGCAACTCTCCTACGCCATTGGCGTGGCCGAACCCACCTCCGTGCTGGTGGACACCTTCGGCACTGGCCGGATCGACGATCTCAAGATCACCAAGCTGGTGCGCCAGCACTTCGAACTGCGGCCAGGCGGCCTCACCGAAATGCTGGACCTGCTGAAACCGGTTTATCGCTCCACGGCTTCTTACGGCCACTTCGGACGCCCGGAATTTTCCTGGGAAAAAACCGACAAGGCCGAGGCCCTGAAGGCCGACGCCGGCATCAAGTGATGCCCCCTGTAGGAGCGACCCCTGCTCGCGACTGCGGTCTTTGCTCGCGTCAATGGTTCTGCAAGACCCTCTGTCGCGAGCAGGGCTCGCTCCTACAGGCTTGTTAGATTTGGCATCAATAACAAACCCATCATTCAGTAAAGGAAAGAATCATGAGCACACCAGATCCTAAAGTTGCGGATATCCGCAAGAGCTCCCCCGACTACAAAGTCGCCGACATCAGCCTGGCCGACTACGGCCGCCGCGAAATCGCCCTGGCGGAAGCCGAGATGCCGGCGCTGATGAACCTGCGCGACACCTACGGCGCCTCCAAGCCCCTGGCCAACGCCCGCATCATCGGCTGTATCCACATGACGGTGCAGACCGCAGTGCTGATCGAAACCCTGCGCGCCCTCGGCGCCGAAGTGCGCTGGTCCTCCTGCAACATCTTCTCCACCCAGGACCATGCCGCCGCCGCCATGGCCGCCGCCGGCGTCGCGGTCTATGCCTGGAAGGGCCAGACCGAGGAAGAGGCCGAGTGGTGCATCGAACAGACCATACTCAAGGACGGCAAACCCTGGAACGCCAACATGCTGCTGGACGACGGTGGCGACCTCACCGCCATGGTCCACAATAAATACCCCGAAATGCTGGATCACATTCACGGCATCACCGAGGAAACCACCACTGGTGTCCACCGCCTCTACGAGATGCTGAAGAAAGGCACCCTGAAAGTGCCCGCCATCAACGTCAACGACTCCGTCACCAAGTCCAAGAATGACAACAAGTACGGCTGCCGTCACAGCCTCAACGACGGCATCAAGCGCGGCACCGACATGCTTCTGTCCGGCCGCAAGGCCCTGGTGATCGGCTATGGCGACGTCGGCAAGGGCTCGGCCCAGAGCCTGCGCCAGGAAGGCATGATCGTGAAGATCGCCGAGATCGATCCCATCTGCGCCATGCAGGCCTGCATGGATGGCTACGAAGTGGTGTCGCCCTACAACGACGGCCTCAACACCGGCAAGCTGGAAGACATCAAC
>JBJHAY010000067.1:0-12621 GCA_050485205.1 Gammaproteobacteria bacterium | reverse complement strand
CTACAATCCAGGCGTCGATCCCAGCAGCGAACTGCTTGCGGACCCCAACTTCCAGGGTTGTCTGAATCAGGTACTGTCACGGATGGATGAGCCGGACCCGGCCGCCATCACCCTGCTGGCCTGTCCCAGCTCCGGCATTCAAAGCCTCATCGGCATCAACGCCCTGCCCAATCTGGAGCAGTTGGATCTCAGCGACAACCAGATCAGCGAGATCGGTCCCCTGGCCAATCTGCGCGACCTGCGGGTGCTCAGCATCCGCAACAATGACATCCGCAGTATTACGCCCCTCAACAATCTTCCCATCCTGCGTTTCGTGTCCCTGCAGGGGAATGACAACATCCCCTGCCGACAATTGGACAACCTGGGACGCAAACTGGGCAATTTGTTGAACCGGCCCCAATCCTGCCGCTGACCTGCAACCGACCTGGCTTGATCCAGACTGAAACGCCACTGCCGATTTTTTATTGCGGCATTGATGGGTGGGGCTCGCGAAGCTCAGCCTCAAGGCTGGCGGCGGGCAAGCCGCTGTGAAAGCGGAACTGACTGTCGGGTGTCATGATCAGACTTGCTTCCAAGGCCGCAAAATGCGCCACCCTGGCGTCAATATCCTGCCCTGCGCAGGCGCGGGCAAGGGCCAGATAATCCTCGAAATGACGCGCCTCCGAGCGCAACAAGGAACCGTAGAACTTGGCCAGGCCCGCATCGAGAAATGGCATCAAGGCCGCAAAGCGCTCACAGGAACGGGCTTCCACAAAGGCGCCCACGATCAGAATATCCACCAGCCGTTCCGGCTCATGGGAGCGCACGTCCGCGCGCAGCCCTGCCGCATAGCGGGAAGGACCAATTTGCCGATAGACTATTTCTCTTTCCCGCATCAAGCCTACCACCTGCTCGAAGTGCAGCAATTCCTCCCGGGCCAGGCGCGACATCTTGAACAATAGATCAGGATGCTGGACATATTTGTACATCAGGTTCATGGCGGTGGCCGCCGCCTTTTTTTCACAATTGGCGTGATCTATCAGCAGCAAGTCCTGCTGTTGAACGGCTGCTTCGATCCAGGCGCCTGGTGTCTCACAAGCCAGAAAATCCCTGATGGGGGCAAGCAAGGCAGCGCTCATGACTTGTTCTCGTCGCCATTGCCATCCACAGACTCCTCGCCTGAATCCATGGCGGCATCCTCCATCAGATCCTGATCATCATCTTCTTCCGGCAACAGACGGTCTGGCAACTGCTTGCTGGCGCGGGCACCAAGCTTTTTCAGCTTTTCCACATTGCCCAGCAAGTTGCCACGTCCACTGCTGAGTTTGCGGTGTGCATTCTCGTAGGCACCATGGGCCTGATCGATGCGCTTCCCCACGTCCTCCAGGTCATCAACAAAGGAGACAAACTTGTCATAAAGAATGCCAGCGCGACGAGCGATGTCCAATGCGTTGCGATTCTGGTATTCATGGCGCCAGATGCTCTGAATGGTACGGAGAGTGGCCAGCAAGGTGGAAGGCCCCACCAGACAGATGTTTTTTTCGAAGGCTTCCTGGAACAGGCGCTCCTCATGCTGCACCGCCGTGGTGAAGGCGGCTTCGATGGGCAGGAACATCATGACAAAATCAAGGCTTTGAACATCCTTGAGATTCTGATAACTTTTTTCGGTCAGTCCACGGATATGGGCACGGATGGACTCCACATGCTGGCGCAGATATTTTTTCCGCAGTTCATCATCTTCTTCAGCGATGTAACGCTCATAGGCGTTGAGAGAAACCTTGGCATCGATGATGACCTGCTTATTCTCGGGAAGGTGCACGATGACATCTGGTTGGTAATTTTTACCATCTTCATCCTTCAGGGAAACCTGCACATCATACTCTCTACCCTTTACCAACCCAGAACGTTCCAGAACTGTTTCAAGTATCATTTCCCCCCAAATACCCTGGGTTTTGCTTTCCCCACGCAGGGCATTGGTAAGATTCACCGCCTCGGTGCTGATGCGCGCATTCAATTCCTGTAAGTTTTGGATTTCCTTGATGAGAGAAAAGCGCTCCTTGGACTCCTTGTCATAGCTGTCTTCGACTTTCTTCTCAAATTGCTGAATGCGTTCGTTGAGTGGCTTGAGTATGGCCTGCAAACCCTCACGACTGCTCTCCCCGAAAGCCTTGCCTTTTTGTTCAAGAATATCGTTGGCCAGGGCCTTGAATTGGAGGGTCATCTGCTCCTTTGCCTGCTGGAGCAGTTGCATTTTTTCCTGATGGGCCTCGCGCTCCTTGTCCAACTCGGTGCGCAAGCGGGAAATTTCCGCATTAAGGGAAATCTGCTGGGTCTGGGCCGCGTCCAATCGCTGTTGGGCCTGCTCCAGACTATTCCGCAAACTCTCCGCCACGGACTGACTGGCGGCATGACGTTCGCGCCACACCTCCACACTGTCCTGCCCATTGCTCGCTTGTCCGTTTCCGCGCCGCAACAACAGCACAATGCCAACCGCCATCAGCGCCAGCAGCAACAGGACAATCAATAACAGGGTGTCGGCTGACATCGGCAGGAGACCGGAATCAGTCCAGAACCACGCCCAGACGGCGCGCTACTTCCTTGTAGGTTTCAATCACATCCCCAAGATCCTGGCGGAAGCGATCCTTGTCCATCTTTTTGCGGGTTTCCTTGTCCCAGATGCGACAGCCATCGGGGCTGAATTCATCACCCAGCATCACCTGCCCATGGTAGAGGCCAAATTCCAGCTTGTAGTCCACCAGCATCATGCCAGCCTGATCAAACATGGCGGACAAAATTTCATTGACACGGAAGCTCAGCCGTTTCATCTCCTCCACCTGGGCTGGCGTGGCCCAGCCAAAAGTGGCGATATGAGACTCATTGACCATGGGGTCGTGCAGCGGATCACTTTTGAGAAAAAACTCGAAGGTAGGGGGATTCAAGGCCTGCCCTTCCGCAATGCCATAACGCTTGCAGAGACTACCAGCCGCGTAGTTGCGCACCACGCACTCCACTGGAATCATCTCCAGTTTTTTCACCAGTGAATCGGTATCGGACAACAGACTCTCGAAGTGCACTGGAATGCCCGTGGCCGCGAGTTGACTCATGATGTGGGCATTGAACAGATTATTGACCTTGCCCTTGTCCTGCAACTGCTCCACTTTCAGACCATCAAAGGCGGAAGTGTCATTGCGAAAGTGCATGACAAAAAGCTCTGGATCATCAGTGGTGAAAATGGACTTGGCCTTGCCCGAATATAGCAGCTCGCGTTGTTGCATCATGATCTCCGCGGTATCGCAGTGTGAAAGCCGGACAGGCACCAATGTTCGCCCCCGGCAAGAGGAAGGATTTGTTCAGGCAATGACGTCACGAATCGCCTGCAACAGGACCTGCTCAATCGACTGGCCGGTGCCCTGGGCAGGTGTTTCTAGCTGACTTTCGACCTGAACTTCCACAAGGCCGCCAGTGTCCTTGACCTCCACCTTGAGAAGGTGGTCCTCGCCATCCTTGCCGCCACCGAAAGTGAACAGCCTGCCCCAAAACCCTTTTTCTTCCTCCACTTCCCGATTGGGATCGTAGGTTACCTGGAACACACCATTGTCGGCGTCCTGGGAAATGACATTGGCACCGGCCCGCTGCAGGGCACGCCCGACCGCGGCATAGCTTCTTTCATAGTCGGCACGCAACTTGAGTGCCGTGCGACCATTATTGCCCGGTTCCACGAAGGCCTTGCCTTGACTGGGGATACGTGCCGCAAGAAAGGACACCGAAGATGCCGTGTAGAGCCCGGAGACATCCGCCAGATAGTTTGAAAGCTCCGTCAGCATGTCAAATTCGGCATCCAGGTTGGCAGACTGCGCAGGCCAGTTGACCTGACCAATCAGGGGCGCCGCCTGGGGCATGGTGATGTGCAGCAGTCGTATTTCGGCACTATCAGGCTGAAATCCACTGTCGACGATAACGCGGTATTTGTCCCGGTTGAGAAGATTACTCTGGCTATCAAACCACTCGGTTTCCATGACCCCACTGGTAGGGTTTTCCTGGGCAATTTCGACACCCTGACTGGCCCAGAAATCGCGGATTCTCGGCCAAATTTGCCCCGGCGTGGTATCCACCACCACCCAGCTGCGCTGATTGATTCTCTGGATCACAACCCCCCGGTCCGAGCGGCCATGGATCGGCCGCGGACGCGGCGCATCCAGAAACGCCAGCACCTCTTCGCCGCCGATATCCGGCACCACCAGCAAGTCATCGATCATGAAGCTGTCCAGGTGGTCCGGCACACGGGTGCGGGGGATGCTTTCCGCTTTCAGATAGTCGGTTTGACGATCACGGAAAATTCCGCTCTCTCCGGTGACATAACGGTCCATGCCGGGGATGTAGGAGCAGCCTGCCAGCAGCAGGCTCAAAACCAATGCAAGGCCTTGCCGGAACATCATCACAGGCCTGCCTCCCGCATCGCTTCACGCACCCTTTCATGGTAAGCGGGGTCAAGGTCCACCAATGGCAGACGCAGCCTTGGGCCGATCAGCCCCAACTGCGACAAGGCCCATTTGACCGGAACAGGATTCCCCTCGACAAACAAGGCCTTATTAAGGCCGCTGAGACGCTGATTGATGCCATCAGCAATGGTTCTGTCGCCCCTGATGGCAGCCTGACAAAGCTCATGCATTGCCTTTGGCAGCAGGTTGGCGGTCACCGAAATATTGCCCACGGCCCCCGCCAGCATCAATTCCATGGCAGTGGCATCATCCCCGGAGTAGACAGCAAACTCCGGCCCACAGGCGCTCATGATCTGCTTGCCCCTCTCCAGATTGCCCGTGGCTTCCTTGATACCCACGATATTGGCGATCCCAGACAGCGCCAACACAGTCTCGGGCAGCAAGTCGCAAGCGGTACGGCCAGGAACGTTGTAGAGGATCTGAGGAATGTCTACGGCTTCGGCAATGGCCTTGTAATGCTCATACAAGCCACGTTGGCTGGGTTTGTTGTAATAGGGAGTCACCAGCAGGCAGGCATCGGCGCCGGCATCACGTGCAGCCTCAGTCCACTCGATTGCCTCAGAGGTGGCGTTGGCGCCAGTGCCGGCGATAACGGGAATACGGCCCGCCACCACTTCCACGGTATGACGAATGACGGCAATGTGCTCTTCCACCGTCAGGGTTGGAGATTCTCCAGTGGTACCAACGGACACCACCGCATCGGTACCTTCCGCCACGTGCCATTCCAACAGACGGCCAAGGGCAGGCAGGTCGAGCTCCCCACTATCCATGAACGGGGTGACGATTGCGACGATACTGCCTTTGATCATGAAAGCCTCTTTGTTGATGCCGCTGCGGGGAACCCTTCATTGGCCCGGTGCGCGACAAAAGGAGATTTTATCCCAAGTGCAAACAATATCCTACAACGCACTGGCGTGCCCTGGGTTGGCGGGTACAATTTCAGACATTGTTCTTGGCGATCCGTTCGCGTTCAAGGTGCTCGTATTTGTCAGGCCAGGCATTCATGATGGCCTTGATGAAGGTCGCCAGGGGAATGGCGAAGAACACCCCCCAGAACCCCCACAAGCCGCCGAATACCAGGATGGCAATGATAATGGCCAGGGGATGAAGATTGACCGTTTCGGAAAAGATCAGGGGAACCAACAGGTTGCCATCCAACACCTGAATGATCAGATAGGCGATCAATACTTGATAGAAATCACTGGTGAAGCCCCATTGCAGATAGGCCACGACCATCACCGGCAAGGTCACAATGGTGGCACCCACCAGAGGAATCACCACTGACAGTCCGATCAACACGGCAAGCAGAGCCGCATAATTAAGACCAAACCAGGCAAAAGTGATATAGCTGACACCACCCACGATGATGATTTCCAGGGCCTTGCCACGAATGTAGTTGGCGAGCTGGTCGTTCATTTCATGCCATATCTGCGCCATGATTGGACGCTTGCGTGGCAGGCGGTCCTCAAGCCAGGCCAGCAGTGTGGCAGAGTCCTTGAGCATGAAGAACACCATGATCGGCACCAGCACGATGTAGATCAACCAAGTCATGAGACGGGTGATGCTGGCAATGGAATATGTCAACAACGCCTGTCCCGCCAACCTCACTTCGGTTTGAAAGGCATTCATCCATTGCTCGATCTGGGCCTCGGTGAAAAAATCGGGGTAGTTTTCCGGCAGCAATAGCAACAGATCCCGCAGCGCCTCTGTCATCAAGGGTAATTCATTGAGAAACACCCGCAGCCGGTTCCATAGCGCTGGCATGAAGAAAAACACGATGGCAACAGCAACTCCAACAAACAACGAATAGCTTATATAGACCGCCACCTTGCGTGGCACCCGCCACTTTTCCAGGCCATTGACCAAGCCTTGCAGAATGTAGGTAATAATGACACTCCAGATCAACGGCGCAAGAATCGCGCCCATGGTCAGCATGACCACTGAAAACACGGCCAGCAAGAGGCTGAAAATGATGGACTCTTCTTCGGAAAAATAGCGGTCATAGATGCCGCTGAATACCTTGAGCATGCCGGAACCTGTCAATGTGTGCTTGTCATCAGGGCTTGCGCAGCCAGTAGTGGAAATGCCCATCATCCTTGAGGAAGCGCAGCAGCGGAGTGCCACTCTGTTCGGCGAAGACTTTGAAATCCCGTTCCGAGCCAGGGTCAGTGGCCAACACCTTCACCACTTTGCCGGATTCCAGACGATTCAGGGCCTGTTTGGTTTTCAGCAGGGGGAGCGGACAAGTTAGTCCGGAAAGATCAAGTTCTATATCGGCTTGTATCATCATCCGGCTATTCTAGAAAACCTGCCCTCGTTTCCACAAGCACCAATTCCACGGGTATTGGCCGCGCATGGCGTCAGATGGGAATTAGTTATATCATGCTGGGGTCTAAGTGGTATTGACAGCTTACTGGTATCTTATTTCCATGCCCAAGCATCGACTGCGGTTCAAGACATTAGTTGGGAGCATGCTGCTCGGCTCGGCCATTCTGATGGCAGGCAGCGGCCCCGGCAATGCTCAGATCAACCTGCCCACGCTGGGAGACTCCCTTTCCGGCACGGTATCCAGCCAGCAGGAATTCGAGATGGGGCGCGAGTTCCTGCGCACCGTTCGTCGCCAAACTCCCCAATTGAACGATCCGCTGATCGAGGAATACGTCGCCAACCTCACCTACAAGCTGGCGGCCCATAGCGAACTCACCGACCATCGCCTGGAATTCATTGTCATCGACAGTAACGCGCTGAACGCCTTTGCCGCGCCCGGCGGCATCATCGGCGTCAATGGCGGCCTCTTTCTCTATGCCCAGAACGAAGGCCAGTTCGCCTCGGTGATGGCTCACGAGCTCGCCCACATCAGTCAGCGCCATTATGCCCGCAGCGTACAGGAAGCCCGGAACAATGCCCTGCCCAATCTGGCGGCCACCCTTGCCGGACTGGTGATAGCGGCCACGGCCGGCGGCCAGGCCGGTACCGCGGCGCTGATGACCGGTCAGGCGGTCAGCATGGAAAACCGGCTGCGATTCAGTCGCAGCAATGAGCAGGAAGCAGACCGGGTCGGCATCCGCACCCTGGTGAACGCCGGGTTCGACCCCAACGACATGGCGGGCATGTTCGAGCAAATGATGCGCAACCGCAACTTCTCGCAGCGGCCACCGGAATTTCTCTCCACTCACCCCTTGGATGAAAACAGGATCGCCGACAGCAAGAACCGGGCAGCCACCTACGGTCCGGTCCAGCATGTGCCAAACATCGAATATCTACTGATGAAACGCCGGGTCGAGTCACACTACGACAGCAATCCCGAGGGCACCATCACCAACCTGAGCAACGAGCTGCCGCGCCTCACCGGTCAGCAGGCGGATGCCGCGCGCTATGCCCTGGCCCTGGCTCAATTGAAGACCGGCCAGGTCATCAATGCCACGGAAACCATGGAAGAGTTGCTGCGCAAGGAGCCATACCGGATCACCTATGTGCTGCTCAGAACCGACATCATGCGCGCCGCCAAACAGCAGGCCCAGGCCCTGGAGGTGCTGGAAGATCAGTTACGCCTGCATCCCAACAACCACCCGCTCACCATGGCCTACGCCCGCACGTTGATCGAGGACGGTCAGTTTCCGCGCGCCGCCCAGGTTCTTGAGCGTCACAGCGTCAACCGCCCCAATGACATGCATCTGTGGTATGAATTGGCGGAAGTTCAGGGTCGTGCCAACAATATCAGCAAGGTGCATCAGGCCAGGGGGGAATATTTCTTCACTGTGGGAGAGTTGGGTCGCGCCCGCATGCATTTCAACCAGGCATTGGAACAGGAAAGGGACAGGCTCACCGTGGCCAGGATACGCCAGCGCCTGGATGATATCAGGACCGTGGAGAACCGCTTCTACAGCAACCGCCGCTGAGCCGGGTCCAGCCCCGGCTCTGGCCTCAGCTGCGGCTGAAGTTCAGCATACGCTGCAAGGGCACCATGGCCTTGCGACCCACTTCAGGATCGACCCACACCTCATTGCGTCCATGCAACAACGAGTCGTATAGATTCTGCAGGCCATTCATGGCCATCCAGGGGCACTGGGCACAGCTGCGGCAGCTGGCCCCCTCTCCCGCCGTCGGCGCCATGATGAAGGTTTTAGTCGGCGCCTGCTGTTGCAGTTTGTAGAAGATGCCACGATCAGTGGCCACGATAAACGTCTGTTCCGGCCGCTCCACCGCGGCCTTGATGATGCGGGATGTGGAGCCCACCACGTGGGCTCTTTCCAATAACTGCAGGGGCGACTCAGGATGTGCCAGAACCGCCGCTTCCGGATACAGCGCCATCATGTCTTCGAGCGCCTTCAGCTTGAATTCCTCGTGAACGATGCAGGCACCATCCCATAACAGGATTTCGCCGCCCACCTGGCTTTGCACGTAACGTCCCAGGTGTCTGTCAGGAGCCCAGATGACTTTTCTGCCGGCATCCACCAGGTGCTCCACCACGTCCACAGCGATTGCCGAGGTCACCACCCAGTCGGCCCTTGCCTTGACCTCGGCCGAGGTATTGGCATACACCACCACCACATGCTCAGGGTGCTGATTGCAGAATTCGTTGAAGGCATCGGCGGGACAGCCGATGTCGAGGGAGCATGTGGCTTCCAGGGTCGGCATCAGGACCGTCTTTTCGGGATTGAGGATCTTGGCCGTTTCTCCCATGAAGCGCACTCCCGCCACCATCAGCGTGGTGGCATCGCTGCGGCTGCCAAAACGCGCCATTTCCAGGGAATCCGCGACGAAACCACCGGTTTCCTCTGCCAGGGCCTGTAATTCCGGGTCGGTGTAGTAATGTGCCACCAGCGCAGCATTGCGTTCTTTCAGCAGGGCTTTGATCTGGTGCTTGAGCACAGCTTTCTCATCATCGGGCATGACGCTGGCAAGAGCAGGAATTCTGGCCAGATGGGCCTTGACGAAGTCCCTGTCTGCCACAAAGTCTTGTTCGATGTTGATCTGCTGTATGCTCATAAAGAAAAAGAAGGTGCCTCTATGATGGGGCGGCGATTATAACACGGCGCGACTTGTTTTCTTTACGCGGCCTTTACGGCCATGGCGGTGTATCGGATTCAGGGCGGCATACCGCCGGGGAGTGCATAGCTTGAAAATGAAGAGGCCCTCGTGGGGCCTCTGATAAATCTGGTGGGTCGTGAAGGATTCGAACCTTCGACCAATTGGTTAAAAGCCAACTGCTCTACCGACTGAGCTAACGACCCTTGGAAAGGCGCACATCTTACTGAACTGACAGAAAAACTCAAGTGCTTTTTTACATCCGGCAGGCACAAAAAAACCACAAAACCCGAGCATGCACCGGCATGATTCCGCTACCACCCGGCGACAAGTCACGATGAATGCCGGGCCCTCAGTCCTGGTAGCGTGTCGGGTCCGGCAGGCCAGCTTCCTGAAAGCCCTTGCGACGGAAGCGACAGCTGTCACAACGACCGCAAGCCCTGCCCTTTGCGTCAGCCTGATAGCAAGACACGGTGAGCCCATAATCCACGCCAAGATCATGGCCCAACTTGATGATCTCAGCCTTGTTGAGGTCAATCAGCGGGGTCTCTATGCGTAAAACATGGCCTTCCACGCCCAGGCGAGTCGCCAGATTGGCCATATCCTGAAAAGCCTTGATGAATGCCGGTCTGCAGTCGGGGTAGCCGGAATAATCCCGTGCATTGACCCCGATAAAGATGGCATCTGCCTCAAGAACCTCTGCCCAGGCCAGGGCATAGGATAAAAACACGGTGTTGCGGGCCGGCACATAGGTCAAGGGAATGCCCTCGCTCTCCTCTTCCGGCACCGCCAGCGTGGGATCGGTCAAGGCGGAGCCTCCAATGCCCGCCATGTCGAGGGTAATGACCTTGTAGTCCCGCATGCGCCACGCGCGGGCCAGTGTTTGCGCGGCCTCTAATTCCACCCGATGACGCTGGCCGTAGTCAAAGCTGAGGCCATGACACTCATAGCCCTCACTGCTGGCAATGGCCAGGCAAGTGGCTGAATCCAAGCCCCCGGACAATAACACCACCGCCTTGGGGGCTGCCTGACTCGATGTTTTCATGCTGTTTCCACCGTTTTCCACACGTCAATGTCCAGGCTGGTCACCCCACAGCACTTTGTGCAGCTGAATCTGAAAGCGGACAGGAAGTCTGTCCTCCAATATCCAGTCCGCCAGTTGGGCCGCGGGCAGTTCTGCCTTGCTGGGTGAAAAAAGCACATCCGCAACCTTGGCAGGCAGATCCAGTATCTGGGTCTTGGCCTTGGCCCATTCGTAGTCTTGGCGATCACAGATGACGAACTTGACCTGGTCGTGGGGCAACAGGTGAGCAATATTGCTTTCCAGGTTTCTTTGTTGCTCCAGGGAACCCGGCGTCTTCAGATCCATCACCTTGACCACCCTGGGGTCGACGTCGGCAACATCCATGGCACCACTGGTTTCAAGGGAAACCTCATAGCCCTGGTCGCAGAGGGCAGTCAACAGAGGCAGGCAGTTTGCCTGTGCCAGGGGTTCGCCCCCAGTGACAGTGACATAGCGCGGCTGGTAACTGGCCACTTGCGCCAAGATTTCCTCAAGGGTCATGAGATGCCCCCCTGAAAAGGCGTAGGCGGTATCACAATACTGACAACGCAGGGGACAACCAGTGAGCCTGACGAAGACCGTGGGCAAGCCCACAGTTCGGGCCTCGCCTTGCAAGGAATAAAAGATTTCCGTAATACGCAGGGAAGAAGTCATCGACGAATTCGGCCCAGAGGCCGTGCAGGGTGAAAACGGACGCAGATTTTAGCAAAATGCGGGGAAAATTACCGGCAACAATCAGTTGCGGCTGAGAAAATCCCTGGCAGCACGGATCTCATCGGCATTGTCGGGATAGCGGATCGGCAGATCCTGCCAAACCTGTCGCGCCAAGCCAGTATCTCCCATGCGATTGTAGACAACGCCAAGCTTAAGATAGGCACCCGGCGTTTTGGGGTCTCCAGGATAATCGTTGATCAGCTTCATGAAAGCATCACGGGCATCGTTATAGCGAGACAACAAAATCAGGGCTTCGCCCAGCCAATAATAGGCATTGGTCAGATACTGGCCATTGGGATAGGCATCAATATATTGCCTGAACATGGAGGCCGACTGGTCAAACTGACTGGATTCCAGCAGCAAATTGAGGGCAGTGCGATAGATTTGACCCTCGTTCTCTGGTGTTGCAGCAATCTGTGGCATGCCGCCAGGATCAGCGCTCGCTCCCGATAATGGGGGTGGACTGGTGAGCCCTGGACCGGTCTGATTCCCGCCCACGGCATCACCAAAACCAAAGGTAGCCGGTTCGTTGATGGGAGCTTCGTTGCCAGGAAAGGCGGGGATGGGTTCTCCAAAGCCCGGCACGGGAGCCGTGTTGGCAAAAGGATCTGGCATCGCGCCCTGGCCACTGCTGATTCCACTCATGCGCCGGTCTAGATCCAGGTAACGGTCTCGCTGTTCTTCCTGCATGCGCCTGATTTGATATGACTGTTCCTCGACCACGCCACGCAAGTCCTGTACTTCCCTTTGCAGGGATTCCAACTGCATGTACATGTTGACGATGATGTCATTACCAGCCGCTTGTTGGGCAAAGGGTAATAACGGCAAGGCAGAGCTGGCAGCCACCACACTTCCCTGAGCCCCTGCTTCCAGGGTCCAGAGACATGCCATCAGGGCTACTGCTAATCTGTGGTGGTGCCTTTTCATATCGAAGGGATCCGCCCGGTTGCCCGGGCGGATGTCATTTCTCAGTAGACCATCTCAACGCGACGGTTTCTGGCGTAGGCGGCTTCAGTGGTACCAGTGTCCACGGGCCTTTCTTCGCCATAGCTGATGGTTTCCAGTTGATTGGCGCTCACACCCTGTACTTGCAGGTAGCGCTCAACCGCCTGGGCACGACGCTCACCCAGTGCCAAGTTGTATTCACGGGTGCCACGCTCGTCGGCATGACCTTCCAGACGGACGCGCATGCTGGGATTGGCCTTCAGGCGATTGGCGTGATAAACCAGGGCTTCGCGAGCCTCCGGCTTGAGGTCGGACTTGTCGAAGTCAAAGTAGAAAACAGTGATGGCCAGCATTTCCTGCTCGCGCAACTGCTCGGCGCTGAGAGCCGGAGCG
>JBJHAY010000066.1:0-12622 GCA_050485205.1 Gammaproteobacteria bacterium | reverse complement strand
GACCCCCCTCAGGTTCTGGCGGTTACCGGCATAGGTGAGCGCGTCCAGCACCACGATGGCGGTTTCGGGCTGACGCGCCAGCCAGTAGCGCACGAAGTTGGCGCCGATGAAGCCGGCGCCGCCGGTGATGAGAAAGCTGTTCATAGTCTCCATTTCCAGATTTTTCCTGATTCGTTAACCGGCCCTCTGCAGGCGACCTGGGTATGTCGCGAGCAGGGCTCGCTGTTACAGCTCAGGTTTGTTGGCGGCCGTGGTGGTCCCGCAATAGTTGGATTTCGGCGCGCAGGGCCTGCTGCCAGTGGATGCCGTCCAGTCCCAACAGGGCCAGGGCGCTGGTCTTGTCCAATACGCTGTAGGCGGGGCGCCGGGCCGGGGTCGGGTATTGCGCGGTGCTGATGGGCATGATGGGAATTCGTCGCTGCAACAGCCCGGCGCGCTGGGCCTCGTCCTGAATCGCGCTGGCAAAGTCGTACCAGGAGGCGACGCCCAGATCGGTCCAGTGATGCACGCCATGGGCTTGCGGCCGCGCCACCGCCGTCCACAGGGCTTGCGCCAGGCCGGGCGCGGCGGTGGGGGTGCCGATCTGGTCCACCACCACTGAGAGTTGGCTTTTCACCGCCATCAATCCCAGCATGGTATTGAGAAAATTGCGCCCCCTGGCGGCATAGAGCCAGGCCGTGCGCAGAATCAGCACGCGCTCGGCGGGAAGGGCCGACAGTGCCTGCTCGCCTGCCAGCTTGCTGTGGCCATAGACGCCCAGTGGCGCGGTGGCATCTTGTGGCAAATAGGGCGTGTTGTTGCTGCCATCGAACACAAAATCGGTGGAAACATGCAGGATTCTGGCCTGGCTGCCGGCAACCGCGCGGGCCAGGTTGGCGGGGCCAAGGGCGTTGACCGCATGGCACAGGTCCGGCTCGCTTTCGGCGCGATCCACCTGGGTGTAGGCGGCGGCGTTGATGATCACATCCGGGGCGGTGGCCTGCACCAGGTTCTCCACGGCGCCAGCGTCGCTGATGTCACAGTTCTGGGTGGACACGGCATGCAGATTGACATGTCCAGGCACGGTTGACTGGAGCACGGCGCCCAGTTGGCCAGTGGCGCCGAGGAGGAGGACGGTGGAACTCATGAGTAATCTAGCTTCCTGGCTGTGCTGTTTATCTGTCGCGAGCAGAGCTCGCTGCTACAGGGGGCATGCTCTGTGTAGGAACCTGACCTTGCTGGCGACCTGGTCTTGTCGCGCGCAAGGTTCGCTCTTACAAGGTGCCTGCTCTGCGTAGGAGCCTGACCTTGCTGGCTACAGGTAGCCTGTCGCGAGCGGGGCTCGCTCCTACGGGTACAGGGGGTGATTATAGAGGGGGGCGTGCACGAATGGGTTAGCCTGGCGGTCTTTTTCCGACAAAATCACCTCGCCCTCCTCCACAGGCCAGTCAATGGCCAGATCCGGGTCATTCCAGAGCAGGCCGTATTCATCATCCGGGGCATAGTACTCGGTGCATTTGTAGATAACTTCGGCTTCTTCGCCGGTGACGTAAAAGCCATGGGCGAATCCGGGGGGCACCCACAACGCCAGTTTGTTATCCGCCGACAGGGTTCGGCCTACCCACTTGCCGAAAGTGGGGGACACAGGCCTCATGTCCACGGCCACGTCGAATATCTCACCCGCCACCACCCGCACCAGCTTGCCCTGGGGCTGGCGCAGTTGATAGTGCAGGCCACGCAAAATGCCCTTGCTGGACTTGCTGTGGTTTTCCTGGACGAAGCGGTGGGGAATGGCAGCGTTTTCAAACCACTCATCGCGCCAGATTTCCATGAAGAAGCCGCGATGATCACCGTGGATCTTGGGTTCGAGCACGAGGACTTCGGGGATTTCGGTGGGAATCAGCTTCATATCATCGGTCAATCCATCGTTATTTTACTGTAGGAGCGAGCCCTGCCCGCGACTGGGCCGGGTCGCCTGCGGGGCAGGCTCCTACAGGGGGGTAAGGAGTCGCAGCAGGTAGTCGCCGTAGCCACTCTTGGCCAAGGGCGCGGCGAGGGCGCGCAGGGCGTCGTCGTCGATCCAGCCCTGGCGCCAGGCGATCTCTTCCACGCAGGCAATCTTCAAACCTTGCCTTTCTTCCAACACCCGGATGAAGTTGGCGGCATCCAGCAGGGAACCAGTGGTGCCGGTGTCGAGCCAGGCGGTGCCACGGTCGAACAGCTCCACGTTGAGGTCGCCCCGGCGCAGATAGGCCTTGTTGACATCGGTGATCTCCAACTCCCCCCTGGCCGAAGGCCTGATGTCGCGGGCAATGTCGATGACATCGTTGTCATACATGTAGAGCCCGGTCACCGCGTAGTTGGAACGCGGCTGCGGCGGCTTTTCCTCCAGGTGCTCGGCCTTGCCATCGGCGCCGAAGGAGACAACGCCGTAGCGTTCCGGATCGTTGACATAATAAGCAAAAATGGTGGCGCCGTGATCGGCCACGGCGGCGGCCTGCAATTGGCGTTCGATGTTGCTGCCGTAGAAGATGTTGTCTCCCAGGATCAGGCAGGCATGATCGCCGCCGATGAAGTCGGCTCCAATCAGGAAGGCCTGGGCCAGTCCCTCCGGGCGCGGCTGTTCGGCATATTGCAGATTCACGCCCCAGCGCCCGCCGTCACCCAGCAAATGCTGAAAATGCGGCGCGTCATGGGGGGTGGTGATGATGAGAATGTCACGAATCCCAGCCTGCATCAGGGTCGCCAGGGGGTAGTAGATCATGGGTTTGTCATAGACCGGCAGCATCTGCTTGCTGACGGAAAAGGTGATGGGGTGCAGGCGAGTGCCGCTACCCCCGGCGAGGATGATGCCCTTGGTTTTGCTGGTAGTCATTTGATCCTTGGCGGCGGGATGATGCGAAGTCCGGGCCCATAATCTAATTCTTCCATCAGTTTGAAGCAACTCTGACTATGGATTGGCCATGATGAACTGAATCCATTCTTTTTTTATATTGGCTCGATCCGGCCTGGCACTCAAGGAATCAAAGTATCTGGTTGTTTCACTGCGATTCAGGCGCCTTGATCAGTGTGCCAGCAAGGCGGGAAGCTGCTGATAGAAGTTGGTGCTGGCGCGGAAGCCAGTGGCGCGCTCGAAGTCGTCGGGGATCTGATAGGCGTCCTCGAACAAGGTATGGTAGGCCTGCATGCCGAAGGGGACCGGCTTGCCGAGAACTTGCAAGGCCTGGCCCAGGCAGGCGGCCAGGTAGAAGCAGGGGCGCGGCAGATACCAGCGGTTCGGGGACTTGCCTAAGGCCTTGCGGATGGCGTGCTCGATTTCGCGCATGCGGTAGACATGGCGGTCGCTCAAGGCATAGACGCCGCCCGCCACCTGGGGTGATTCCGCTGCCAGGATCAGGGCCGCGCACAGGTCGTGCACGCCGATCATGGCGACGCGGGCGCTGTCAGGTGGCACCGGGGGCGCCTTGCCACGCCGCACCAGATCGATCCAGGTGGCAAGACTGCCCTTCATGCCCTGACCATAGACAGCGGTAGGCCGCAGGCAGCAAACCTCGATCAACCCCTGGTGGTGGGCATCAAGCAGCATCTCTTCGGTTTCCCGTTTCGCCACGCCGTAGGGTGTGTCGGGGGATGCCGCCTTGATGCTGCTGACATAGACGAAACGCTTCACGCCCGCGGCCACGGCCGCATGCAGCAGATGCCGGCTGGCTTCCACATGGGCCTCGCGCTGGGCTTGCAGGGTGGTGCCTGCCACATGCGCCAGGCCAGCCAGGTGTATGATGACTTCCTGACCCCGGCACGCATCCTCCAGGGTCTGGGGCCGCAGCAGGTCTCCCGCCACCAGATGCAAGCTCGTCAGTTGCCGCAGGGCGGCCAGTTGGCTTGCATCACGTACCAGGGCCCGCACCTGCCAATGGGCGGGGACCTGGCTCAACAGGTGACGGCCGATGAAGCCGGTGACGCCGGTGATGAGAACAGGTAATTCACGCACGTGGTGACTCATCCCCATTTCCAGCCATGCTGGTTGAAGAAGCGGATGCCGGAGCGGGTGAACATGAGGATGTGGCGCAGGCCCTTGCCGGCACTGTTGCCGCCACCATGGGTGATTTTCATGGCTGGCAACCAGGCCAGGCGGCCCTGCCGGCGCAGGGCCAGGGAGAGGGCGAAGTCCTCGAAGTAGAGAAAGTAACTTTCATCAAAACCACCGGCCTGGCGCAGGGCTTCGGTGCGGCAGAGCATGAAGCAGCCGCTGATGATGGGGATGTCTGCCACTACCTCATCGCGCAGTTGATCGCGCAACTCGTAATGATCCAGGCGTTGCTGAAAACGACGTTTGAGGCCTTGTCCGGCAAAGCCCCGCAGCAGCAGGTCCAGCACGCTGGGGTAACGCTTGCAGAGATATTGAGGGGCGCCATCAGCGCCATTGGCGGCGGGGGCCACCGCCACCACGCCGGGATTGGCGTCAAGATAGGCAAGGCCTGTCACCAGGGCCTGGGGGTCCAGCACCACATCGGGGTTCAGCACCAGGTGATAGCGGGAATCCACCCCGGTAAGGGCCAGGTTGTGGCCCCTGCCATAGCCGATGTTGCCATGGCCGCTGAGCACCTGGGCCTGGCCCAGCGCGGAAGGCCAGTGGGCTGCGAGCCACTGCCGCAACTCAGCGGCCTGATCGCTGTTGTCCACCACCGTCAGGCTGGCTTTACCACTCCCCCCTGCTTGCAGTGTCGTGACCGCCCGCACCAGGCTCGTCAGCGTCGGGATGAAGGTCGCGGCACCGACCTGGAAGGTGACGATGGAAACCGACAAGCCTTGGGGGCGGGCATCCTGGTCGGATTGCACTGACATCACGCGATCATTCCCTGGGCATTGGCGCCACTTGAATTCAAAGGCCACATTTTACAGGCCATGGCGATTGCAATCACAGGCTCATGATTGTCACAGAAAGTCTTTTTAGTGCTTTACTGATCACGCCATCATTCCACGTTGCGACTTGTCGGTAACAGGATCATAATGACCAGCATGATCATAATGCAAAGGATACTCTCATGATTACTGAAACCAGCGCAGTCAAGTTCCGCCAGAATCTGGGCGAAATGCTGAATCAAGTGCAGTATCGGCGTGACAGCGTGGTCATCAAGAAGGATGGCAAGCCTGTCGCTGCCTTGATTGACGCCCGACTGTTCGAGCGTATCCGGCGTATGCAGGCACGTTTCGATGAAGTGGCCGGCCGCATTGAAAAGGGATACGCGGACATTCCGGAAGCGGAAGGCCTGGCTGAAATAGAACAGGCCATTGCTGAATCCCGCAAAGAAGCTTAGATATTGCAAGAACCAGGAGCGCTCAAGGATGGCTACACTGAAAGTGGTACTGGACACCAATGTGCTTCTTTCTGGCCTGGCATATCCGGCCAGTTCTCCCGGCAAGATTGTGCGTGCCTGGCACTCAGGCAGCATAGACGTTTATTGAAGATCTCTACCCGATTATTTCTCCGGCTGCCTTCTGGCAAAGGCATGGCAAGTAATTGTCCTGCCCAGGGGTGGCTACCAAGTGTTTTTTTTGTGCTTTACTGGTCGGGGCAAACACCTTTTCCCGCGGAGAGGCCTTGACAAAGCAAAGAGAGGAGAGAGAATGTAGTGCTTAATACTACTTTTATGGAAGTCGCTGTGAAAACCATATCGGCAAGTGATGCCAACCGTTACTTTTCCAGCCTGCTGCGCCGAGTCAATGCTGGCGAAGAACTGACCATTGTCTCCCGGGGCAAGCCAGTGGCCGTCCTCTCCCCCGTGGATAAAAACCTGGGTGCCCGTCACAAAGCCAAAACCAGGCTGCTCACCCGCCTGAAAACACAGACACCCACCGGCAGCCGGCAGTGGCAACGGGACGATTTGTATGAGGATTGAGCAAATTATCCACATGAGCTCCCACAAGAGTGCCCAAAGGTGAGGCTTGTGCTGGATACCAATGTGCTTGCCTACGCAGAAGGATTGGGTGATACGCACCGTTGCGGCATTGCCCTCGCGCTGGCTGAATCACTACCTGCCAGCGCAGTCCTGTTGCCGGTTCAGGTGGTGGGGGAACTCATGCGCGTCCTCACTCACAAAGCCGGGTACAGTGCCCAGGCCGCAAGGCAGGCGGTGCTGGAGTGGGCTGATGCCTTTGAAGTTGTTGACTCCACCTGGCCTGCCATGCAGGGCGCCATGGACCTGGTGACGGCTCATGCTTTTTCCTTATGGGATGCCTTGATCCTGTCGGTTAGCGCTGAAAACCACTGCCGCTATCTGTTGTCGGAAGACATGCAGCACGGGTTCACCTGGCGCGGCGTCACCGTAATCAACCCCTTCGCCCCAGACTTCAGGCTTGATGACCTGATGGATGTCTCCGGCTTGCCAAGTATGCTTACCTGATCATGCTGGGCCATGGCAATAAGGATGCGCGCCACTTTTGATCTAGGCGCGACAGCATTGGCTTGAAGCGCGACATAATGGTGTCGCGATTTGTCGCTCCTGCGCGACATTGCGTGACAGATTCATCATGAGGGCCAGACCCGATGTCACGAGCCACGCTGACCGAAGAACTTACACTGATCGAATCCATCGTCTCGGCGCATCCGGGGGGGATCTGATCGTCGGCGATGCGTTGTTATGCCAGAATATCCAGCATGGTCTATACTGACCACTGTCTATCTATTCTCAATGCTTCAGGACTCGGCTGATGGAAAAAAGCAAATCAGGCACCCGCAACCACGATGTGGTCCAGGTTAGGAATCCACGAACAGGCCATTATGTGAAGATTGACAGGACAGAGGGCAAAATCATATCTCACAAGAAGTCGGAGGGACCCTATAAAGGCATCCCTGTGGCAAGGAAGCGCAAGTGATTACTTACAACCCCATGGACGGGGACGCACTACCTGTTAAGAAGCGCCAACATAACTGACCGCGCCAAGAATAGCGTGGAAATGCTAGCGGCAAGCTTTTGATCCAAGATCCATTTCAGTTCTCCCGCACCAGGCGGTCGCCGAAGGGGGTGCGGACGCGGCGCATGCCGGGGGGGATCTGGTCGTCGGCGATGCGTTGTTGCTGTAAGTCACGAAGTTGGCCGGCGCGTTCGGCCTGCATCTGGGCGCGCATGGCGCGTTCCTCGGGGGTCAGTTGCTGCACTGCCTGGACTTCGCCGGTGAAGGGATTCATCACCACCGCACCCTCGGCCATGGCGGCCTCCATGGCGGTGCTCACGCCTTCCGGGAAGGCCACGCCCCGCACCGGGACGGCAGGGCCGCGGGCCTGCTGCGGTTGGGCTGGACGGATGGGCGCGGCATTGGAGAGGGTCAGCGTGGCCAGATTGGGACCGACACAACTGACGCCCTTGTCGCGGTTTTCGATGCAAGGCTCGCTGGCCGGCAACTCCAGCGTCACCTGGCGCGGGCTGACGTCCAGCACCGCAAAGCCCGGATGACCCAGCACCTGGGCCGGACGTCCAGGCTCATATTGTATCCGCACCGTGGTGCCATCGCGGTTCACCAGGGTGGTGCGGTATTGATCACCGAACTTGCTGGTACTGCGCAGGCTGAACACCGGCTCATTGGGCTGCTGGCCGGGGCGGCGAATGGCGCTCTGCTGGGCCGCAGCCTGTTGTTGAGGGGTGGTGGTGGCTTCGAGGGGTTCGAACAGGGTGAGGGGTTGGGCGTTGATGGAAGCCGCCAACAGGGCAGAGCAAAGAGCTGTGATGATTCTTTTCATGTGCGCATCTCCTCCGGGAGGATGGTTCGAGGATACGTGGTATTGCACACGTTGTACATTGTAGAGTTATTCGACAAGTTGGGCCTGTGAGGCTCTCTTGCCAGCAGTTGGGCCGCAGGTAGAACATCACTTGGCTGGCGCCATCCGCATTCGCGAAATTTCGACACATGGTGGGACATGTAACGAAACTTCGCGGCAAAATGCACCGATTTAACACCGTCGCAATAGAACAGCCTCAGGTCCGACAGGCGCCTAGCAACGATCTAAGCAATCTGTAAGGCCTTGAGGATCGGAAGCTGTTTTTCAGAAAAAGTAGAAGCTAGCTGATTGAGCTCATCCAGGTTTTCTTTTTCAGTCTCCAGGGTCTTCCCTTCTTTCACTATATGTTGTCCCTGCGATCGCAAAATATCCCAAGTAACCTGAGCCCATTCTACCGGTTGTTTACGGCCATTCCCAAGGGCCAACAAGAAAAGCTGCTGGAAACGCGGCACCATCATGCCACCCCCTGTTACAGGACTTGCAAGGTAGGAGGTATCATGACTGCCCCTGGCTTTATCACAAAGAAAGGCATTCAGCTTGTCGGTGTGTTTTCTGGCTTTATTGATGACAGTTTCATCCTGTACTGGCGACACATGCCCCGCGCCACTTAGGACCAGAATGGCCTGCATTATCTTGCCTAAACCAATATCCTTGTCCGCCACACCCTGTTCTATCTGTCCCAGAGTTTTGACCTTATGGTCAGCCAAATAGTCGAGAATGGGGTTATATACTTCCTCAGCCATGTTGGCCTCCCCCAGAGACCCGTTAACCTTCAGGGAAACATCAGAGCGATGAGCCACCAGCACAACCCTCTGGTTGCGCAGAGCCTCTGCCTGTTCAAGGGCAGAAAAGCGACGCGCACCCTTTACCCAGTAATCACGACGGAACTGTTGATTGACCATGAAGTCGCGCACTGACTCCCTGAACATGACATCGGGTATCTCCTTCAGAAATTCTTGCTGCTCACTACTAAGGTTAAGGGCGTCAATGTGGTCCAGGTAGTGAGCCGAACAAGCATAACTGACTTTCGCGGATTCCAGCCATTCCGCCATGGTCGCGAAATGCATGGGATGCCAGTCACGGTTAAAATATTCGTGGGCCAGGTAATGGCGGTTTTGTTCTTTCAGTTTGTTAATCCGCTCACCTACCAAAGGGTTTGCCCGGGAGAATAATGGATTTGTGGCAAGTAGTTTGTCAGCAAAATCTATTGCATCATCAATACGTGACACGATGCCCCTTCCTTCGGAACCAATGACCTCGGCATGCTCTGTCATCAAGTGGCGCATGGGGGCAAAAGCCGCCCAGCCTGGCAGAGTGTTATAACTGATGTAAAGCACACCGCCCACTTTCAGTTTGCGGCGAACAAAATCAACGATGGTGGCCCGGTTCTCATCGGATACCCAACTCCAGATACCATGCAAGCCAATATAGTCAAAATCCGGCAGGTCGCTGCGGTTGACAAAGTCTGAAAAGGCTTCATCAAAGAGTTGGGCACCTGAGCCTGTCACTGAAGCCAACTCCTGGGCAAAACCCGCCTGGGAAGGGTTAAAGTCTGTCCCGTGCCACTTGGTGATGGACGCTGCCGCGTGAAAATTCGCACTTACTCCCTGTCCAAAACCCAGCTCACAGGCGTTTCCTACTTCCGGGAAAATGAGACCGGCATTCAGGAAAGCCAGCTTTACTCTCAAAGGATTAAGTTCAAGGTAGTAACCGAATGTATAGCCTATGTCTGCGACATAGCCAGCGCTCCAGGTATTCATTCCAATTCATCCTCACTAGGTTTGCTTCGGGCTTCGTATGGTGCGCCAGATGGTACTGAACATTCCTTCTCTGCTCAAGGCTGCCTGCATCTGGTTTTCCACCCATTTCGCCTATTTCCCGATAATCCCGTATCTGACAGAAGCAGGAGTTAACTCCACCACCGCCTCACACCACTGGAAACAGGGTTCTTCATCTTGTTGTTCATCAAGCCTGCGAACAGTGCCCTGCACAGAAGCCTGGGCACCATAAAAAAAACCCCCACCCCCTTTTGAGGGATGGGGTTTTTAAAGCCTTCACCTTGAGCACCTACCCTATGGTTGGTGCTCGTCCCATAGGGAGGTTATCAGAGAACAAAGTTATCAGCTGTAAGTGTATGCAATCCTTGCAGCTGAATAACCAGGTCATCTCCAGCATCTACTGTTGCGGCACCGTCATTCACGAAGACATATGTATTGCCGTCATACTGGAATACACCAACTCGGTCAGCAACAACCTGCCCTGCTGCAGCTGTCAATGCATCAGCAAAGGTGGCAGGAGCAGCTGCGTTAACAGCAGCCTGGACTGTAGTCTGAGCGATTAAAGTGGCTCCAACAAAAGCTACGTTAATCTTGTTTGTACCATTACCCCAGTCGGTGATTGTGTCCGCCGTCGCAATAGTTATACCTGATTGAGTACCAGCAGTGTACAGAACCGTGTCATTACCAGCTCCAAGAGTAATTACATCCCGACCTCCTGAGCCTGTGATTGTATCAGCTCCTGAGCCACCGATAATGATGTCATCTTGAGCGGAACCAGTAACAGCAAGCTTGCCGCTCAGACCTGAAGCATCAATCTTGTGGCCGGTAGTGGTTGCTGCCACAGCATTTGTGATTGTCAGGTCTTTAGTTCCTGTTATCACGATGTTGCTGTTATCTCCAACCTTTAAAGTAGTAATGGTATTATTTGCCAACCCAGTTGACGCAATATTGACAGTACTTGCACCAGTGATTTCAAGGTCGGTAATGGTACGAGCAGTTACTCCGGCAGCCAAATTAATGGTAGCAGTCGATTCACCAACCTGGTTTCCGATTGCGACCTTGGTTATTGTTGCTGCGTTATGACTTACCGTATATTTGTCAGTAGAGGATGACTTCGTAAAGGTAGTGGTTCCAGCATTCCTTACATCATACTCAGACAAGGACGTCACGGTTGAAACATCAAGAGTTGCACCAGTTGTTCCAAAGCCAAGCACTTCAACACTGGTAAATGCATTGACAGCTTTCAACTGATCGCCAGTAACAGCAATATCATTAAGAACAACTGTATCCCGGCCAGCTCCACCATTAACAACGTCTTTCGCGTTGAACTGCGTTGCAGCGAAAGTGATCATGTCATTTCCAGAACCACCGGTGAAGGTCACATCTGCATCACCAGCAGTAACCACCACACCGCCACTGGTTCCAGAGGCGTTGACAGTTTTTACAGTGTCCGCAAGGGCATCTGTGATTGTCAGTTTCTGGCTGCCAGTCAGGTTGACTGTAGCTTCTGGGCCAGTGCTTGCCAATGCCTTGATGGTGTTTCCTGTGCCTGTTCCGGAAGAATGCACGTTCAGTGTTGTCACTGTGGTGCCATTCATGTTCACAATACCGACACTTGAACTGTTTGCGACATGCAGCTTGGCATTTGTACCTTGGTATGCAATATCAATCTTATTTGCGGTATCTTGAGAAACACTAACCAATCCTAGCGTTTGTGCCCCGCTTACAGAAATACCTGTCAAGTCATTGGCCCCAATGGCTTTACCAACGATATTTACATCAGTCAAGTCGCTGTAGGAGCGGGTGTTCAAATCAGTTGTCAGCGCAGGGTTATGAAGATTGAGAGTCTGGATTTTGCTCATTTGCGGCAACACAACAGCTGCTGCAGCACCATAATATTCCAGCGTATTGTTTCCAGCTACACCATCAATGCTGTCACCAGCACTTACGGTATTGGTAGTACCTGTGTTGTCACCAATAAACTTGTCGTTACCAGATGTACCTTTCAGATTATCAATAGCTGAGGTAAGCGCAAAAGTCTGGCCTGGATTCACAACTTCAGTGTTGTCAATGCTTGTTTTGGCAGTTGTGACAGAAGCCGCCGCGCTGGTCACACCAGAGAGTACATTCTGCAGAACGCCCAGGTCGCTGGAGCTTTGCAGTTTGGTCACCGAATAATAAGTAGCGACTTCCACCTTGTTGGCAAAAGCAGCCCCTGCATTCACCCACAGAGGTGCAGCAGAAGTTACGGCTGTCAACATCTGTACGGCAGTCAGGACCACTTCGGCGCGGCTCATGCCACCATTAAGCATGCCCAGAGCCATATTCACAGCTTCGGTCCTTTGCGCTGCAGCAACTTCGTTACCGAGCAGTCTGTCAGCCAGGGCGTTTACGAATTCCTGTCCTGTCTGCAGGGGCGGGTAGATGCTTTTGAAGTCATCAGTTGCTGCAATGGTTGCGGCCAGGTTGGCCAGGGAAGCGCCGCCTTCATATGCGGCGACGAGAGTGTTGAGGTTGTTGGCGCCGGGGGCTGCATTGAGCGCGCCCACAAACAGCCGAATGATATCGGTACGTGCTGCTGCCGTGATTGCCATCTATCGTTACTCCTTAATGAGTCAAGATTGTTGTGTTCGAACAAAACATTATTAACTTAAGTACTACATGTCGCAGAATGGGTCCCCACGCTACGGTTGGCCAAGAATACTTAATACCCTTCCCATGCTGTGTGACTGTCGTCACATGGAAGAAAATTACCCTCGTACTCCAGATTTCTCCACCGGCCAGGATATTTTTATTCCTTTTCACAATCGGATGAGCCCGGCCATGATACCGGCTGAAGACTCTTTTGACAAGCTCTTAAGATATTGTCGTAAGCCATTGTTTTGCAATTGTTTGTTAATATTTGTAACCTGTGTTTTTTAATTCTTGCCGGATTTTTCCCCTCATTTACCACTGCTTGCTTTATGTCATTAGCACGCATGGCTACCCGGCAAGGAAAATATTCTCTGCTATTCTCGGCTGTGAACACATTCACCCATCCCCCTATTACTTATATATGGAGACATGGATGTCCCGGGTTCTCCTGCCC
>JBJHAY010000065.1:0-12623 GCA_050485205.1 Gammaproteobacteria bacterium | reverse complement strand
GATTCACACCCAGGTCGTGCCCGGCGACACTCTGGACATCACCGTGGCCGCCAAGGGCGGCGGCTCCGAGAACAAGGCCAAGATGGTCATGCTCAACCCCAGTGACAGCATCGTCGACTGGGTGGTGAAGACCGTGCCCACCATGGGCGCCGGCTGGTGCCCGCCCGGCATGCTGGGTATCGGCATCGGCGGCACCGCCGAGAAGGCGGCGGTATTGGCCAAGGAGTCGCTGATGGACCCCATCGACATTGATGAACTGCGCGCTCGTGGTCCACAGAACCGCATCGAGGAACTGCGCCTGGAGATCATGGACAAGGTCAACGCCCTCGGCATCGGCGCCCAGGGCCTGGGAGGCCTCACCACGGTGCTGGACATCAAGATCAAGGACTATCCCACCCACGCCGCCTCACTGCCGGTGGCGATGATTCCCAACTGCGCCGCCACCCGCCATGCCCACTTCGTGCTGGACGGCAGTGGTGCGGCGGAATTGACGCCGCCGAAACTGGAAGACTGGCCCCAAATCACCTGGGATGCCGGCCCCAATGCCCGCCGCGTCAACCTGGACAGCGTCACCCGCGAGGACATCCTGCAATGGCAGCCCGGCGAAACCCTGCTGCTTTCAGGCAAGATGCTGACCGGCCGTGATGCCGCCCACAAACGCATGATTGAGCTTTTCGACAGCGGCCAGGGTCTGCCCGAAGGCGTGGATCTGAAGGACCGCTTCATCTACTACGTTGGCCCTGTCGACCCCATCCCCGGTGAAGCCGTCGGTCCCGCCGGTCCCACCACCGCCACCCGCATGGACAAGTTCACCGGTCCCCTGCTGGAAAAAAGCGGTCTGATGGGCATGATCGGCAAGGCCGAGCGCGGCCCGGTGGCCATCGAGGCCATCAAGCAGCACAAGGCCGTCTACCTGATGGCCGTGGGCGGCGCCGCCTACCTGGTATCCAAGGCCATCCGCAAGGCGCGAATCGTGGCCTTCGAGGACCTGGGGATGGAAGCCATCCATGAGTTTGAGGTGGAAGACATGCCGGTGACCGTGGCGGTGGACGTCAATGGCACCTCGGTGCACCAGACCGGCCCGGCCGAATGGCAGCGCAGGATAGAGGAACGCATCGTCAAGGTCATGTAAGCTTCTGAAATTTAAAGGCGCCTGCCTTGGAATTTAGTGAGATGGGTGCCAAGCCGCTGGAAATTTCCCACTTTCCACATCGCTTCTGGCCGTGCACGGCGGGGGTGAAAGTTTTTGAACTCTATCGTGGAAACGTTGGCTTCTATTCAATATGATGGCACTTTGATATCAAAAAATATTTTTAATTTTTTTACAAAAAAAAATTGTTGACAAAGAGAAAATGGGGGGGATATATCTATGCCTGCCCTTCTTGAAGAGCGTCAATGAGATGGAGTTTTTTGACAGTTCCCTTTCCTTTCGAAGTTAGTTGTGAATTTGGCACTTGTGGCAAAGAGTGGTTTTGCATCAAGCCATTAAGAATGCTTGAGAAGTAGCATGCTCGCCCTTGGCATCTAGTGGCGAAAGCTCTGTGCGGCAATAAAAAATATTATTTCATTCGTTCATAAATTCATGAAGCAATGTGGATGGCTGATATTAGTTTTTAATAAATGTATATGGAGAATTGGCATGAAGTCTACAGTCAAATTGTATCTTGCAATGGTAGCATTTCTACTTTCTGAAATTGTATTTTCGCAGGCGAATAGTGCTTCTGATCCATCTTGGGTTGATAGGAGGCCAAGAGAGTTTTCAGCTATGATCGTCGCTCTTCGATTGTTGAAAGATACGCCGGAAGCTTATGGCATTATCATAAGTCAGGAAGATCAAGAGGTTCTGGATGAGATTTTAGGTCGGATGGAAGATGTGCATAAAAATGCGCTATTTCAAATGCACGAGCTTTGTGGTCTTCTAGAGTCGATGGAGGCCTCTGAAGTTGCGGCATCGATAAGTGAAATCACACGCGCAGAGGAAAGTGGGTATGTAAGATTATTCGAATATGCGGTGAATTCCTTTTCTCTAGATGTTGCCAATTTATTAATTCAGGGTAAGGATGCTCTTGTCGCTAATAGCCATGGTGGGTTTTATACGGATTGGGTAAAGCTTGCTGAAGTCGATCCGGAAGCAATGGTGAAGCTTCCATATTGTGAAACCAACATAAACAATTGAGTGTTATAGAAAATTTCGATGATGACATATGGAGATTTGGCAATGAAAAATATCTTAATAATTTTTGCTGTGATTATCTCGTTTCTCGACACTAATGCTGCTGCTGTTGAGGTGCACTGTGTAGACACTAAGCATCCTAGACCCATAGCAGTATATATAATATCGACTTCAGAGGACTTAATTTATGCAGGAATAAGAATAAGCTCGTGGGGGTATGATACCACCCCAGATACTTATGAATGGGAGATACAAGCACCAGGGAGTTTTTTAAGTTACAACAGAGCAGTTAGTCCAAATACACCGTTAGACTCGACCCTGGATGTACTTGCGGAATTTGTGAGTATTTGGTACAACCAAGCTGATCCTCAAAGCGCACATGAGATTGCTGGTTACGGTCATAATTGCCAAGCTAGGTCCTTACCGTGAGCAAAGAAATTTCTATCATCAGCCCGGCAATCTAGATTGCCGGGCTGATAGACCGCCGCAAGATTGTTACGCATTGCCAACGCTTCGTTGAGAGCTGGCTAAAAATATTCATTTGGTAAACTACACCTTGTAATAGATTCCATTGACGCCATCAAGCAGCATCAGGGTGCAGAAGCGCCTCCCCGCATGACTGCCAACCCAGCACCCGTACCTGCCGGTGTTGAAAGTTCTCATCTCCACCATGGATCAGTGCTGGTGCCGTGGCTTCTTTTTCAGCCAGCGCCAGCCATTTGTCCAGGCCATTGAAGAACTCACGATTGACCGTCCGTCCGGCCTTGATTTCGATGGGGACCAGGCGTCCGCCGAGTTCCGCGATCACGTCCACTTCATTGCCATTACTGTCACGCCAGAAATACAGCCCGGCCAGCAGTTGCTGATCCAGATTTGGCACGAGTTTGCCCGCACTGGCCAACTCAGCCATGGAGAATGGTGGCTTGGCAGAGTCGTGGGATCATGGTGATGATTGTGAGCTTGGCTTATGCAGATTGTCAATAATATTGACAATCTGCATAAACGTAGCGCCGGCATTGACGATACCGCAGCATGGCCGCGGCGGATCGAGGAGCGCGCTGTCAAGGTCATGTAAGTTTCTGAAAATCAGCAGTGTCTACTATTCCTCAAGCGCGTCAATGTAGGTGTGCGTCATATTGAATCTGTGAGTTGTATATTCGGCTCAAGACAAGGAACGGAGGGTGCACAATATGAAAAAAGCAACAAGCCTGATCATGGGCCTGGCATTGGCGATCAGTGGCACGCTTGCTCTTTCACAACAGGTCAATGAACTCGGGCCCAATACGCAAGATGATATTCCCGCATTGGGCCCGCCCTTATTTGTGCCAAATACAGAATATGATTCTTCCAATAGCGGCATTTCCACTTCGCGACAAGTGCCACAAAGGCAACAAATGGGGACTGATACCGCAATACGGCTTCCGGTAGGCGAAGCGCCGTTTTATGCGGCACTGTCGAGCTACATACTCCTTTTATATCCACAGTACCAGCGGGGGCACACGGTAGAACTGCAGCGTGAAGCAGATGTGCTGGGGCTTTCGCTTGGGCAGTATCAGGAGGTGTTGTCAATCTTGCAGCTTTACCGAGCCAGAGCGCAGAACGATTGGTCTGAGCGACAGAGAGATCTGTGCAGGCCGGTTTTTCTTACTGGCGATATCAGTAATGAAGAGGCCATGCAGGCATTGGCAGAACTGGACGATGATGCTGTTAATCGCAATGCAATAGCTCACGCTACTATCGAGCAAGTCGGTGCCAGTTATGGCAGTGAGGTCGAGGCTGCGGTACGTAATCACCTGGAAGGATATCGGGCTTCGCTTGAATTCTCCAGAACTGACATGGTGAAGTTTGTTGAGCTGAAGTCAGGCATGGATCATCGCACGTATTTCATCAACCAATGCCTGGCTATGTAGTGCCAGTGTCCCGACAATGCGGGTACAACTGGCACATTTTGTTCCCTGGCAATCTTGTTGCCTACTGCCTCAGAACGAGTAGCGTATCCCAATATCCACAGTCGAGCTGCTGTTGCCCCTGATGTCCAAGCTGGCGGGCAGCAAACTGGAACGTACGTTAGCATCTCGGCTGTCACGGTAGCGGTAGGAGGCAAACACGCTGAAGCTCTCGTTCACTTCGTAATTTACGCCGCCAATCAGCTGGTAGGTAAAGACGTTGTCATCGTCACTGATGACGCCAACATCGCCAGGACGATAAGTCACTTCGACATTCATCACGCCAAGCCCCAGGCCGATGTATGGGGTGAACTTGGTTCCGGTGTCGAAATCGTAAAAGGCATTGAGCATCAACGTGGAAGTGTCGAGATCACCGCCGTCACTCGCCAGGAGGTTGGCAACGCTGAGGCCTAAATCGCCGGTGTTGCCTGCAAGCAATACACCAGCATCAATGCTGGAAAGGTCGATGCCGCCGGCATTCAGACCAGTATGCCTCGAGACACCAAATTTGCTCCATGTATACTCTGCCTCGTAGCGCAGAACACCGGTTTTCATGCCTACGGCAAGGCTCCAAAACTCGCCATCCTTGAGATTGGTGCGCCAGTTGACCGGTGCACCGGCGGGCAAGGTGAGGGGAGGGTTGACCCCGGTGACGGTGCCGGTAGTGAACTGCGAAGTAAAGGCGCCGCTGTTGGTCACATTGTCAGGAAAACCTTGGCCTACCGAGGCTGAAACATAGAAATCCTGGGCCTGGGCAGGTGTATATGCGCCCATCAGGCCGACTGAAGCAAGTACTGCTGCCAGGGTTTTGCTGCGGGGAAAGTTGATCATTTGTTGACTCCATTTGCTTGTTGCTTGAATGACAGCTGCTTTTACGGACATGACTGGGAGTCGGATCATGGAGGGGCAATGCGGGGTAGTGAGAAAGTAAGGCGCGAGAGTCTACCAGGGTGAGCGGGATATTCGCCGCTTCACTCGATATAACCAGCCTCGATCCAGAGTCTGGCCGACTCCATGGTGCACGGTGCGCGAATGATGTCGCGATCGGCCACCTTGACCCAGCGGTGGGTGAAGGTCACGGGTTCCCGCAGATAGACCGGATCGCTTACCGTGATATCGATTTCGATACCCATGCCGCCGTCGACCAGACGGAAGCGTTCACGCACCTGTTTCTGCTCGCTGGAATCGATGCCGGTGTGGGTGCCCCAGCGATCGGCGGTAAATGCCGTGGTTTCCACGATCAGGTCGCCATCCTCGAACCAGCCCACCGAATGTCCCAAAGGCGAAGGTTCGCCGGCTTGCACGCCAGGGTCCAGGTGCACCACGCGCGGCTCATCCATCAGGTCACGCTCAATCAGGAGAGTCGATGCATCCAGGTAGCGGAGCGAATGCGCATAGGGCAGGGTCATCGACTTGGGTGGGCCCGGCTCATAACATTCCAGCACCGGGTTCTGGTCTTCACTGAAGCCATCCACCAGGGCCTGTCCCTGTGCCGTCAGGGGCCAGCCGCTTGGCGGAAAATAGGTGGGCTGGTTCGGACCCCGGTTCCACAGGCCGGTGAAGTCGGTGGATGGCGTTATTGCCATGCCGCTGCCATCTCCGCCGCTGCCGACCCTGACACCATTGCGTTCCGCCCATGTCAGTGAACTGTAGGCCCTGGACTTGTTGCGGTCGTGCTGACCTTCCCAGGTGATGCGATCACCTGGCTTGAAGGAATCCCGGCTCCAGCCTTGTGTTGCCATGGCGCCGGGGTGCAGCATTTCAATACTGTATTCCACGATGTCGCCTTGGAGGTTGGGTGCTTCCACCTTCAGATATACGTGCGGCATGCTCCAGCTGTAACGGGTGACAAGGCCTGTGAGCACACGCACATCCTCGGGGTCGAGGGTGGCGTGGGAGTGATGGCCGAGGGTGGGGGATGCTTGCATGGCCAGCAGCATGACTGCGCTTGCCGATGTGAGTCGCATGTTGATCACTGTGCGGATCTCCGAAAGAAATCGCCGCTTATGGCGCCGGCCATATCATATTGCCCCGTGGATCGAGCAGGCCCATTTCCCGCAGTATTGCCACATACTGTTCACCTGCGCGGGCGGAGGGTGAGCCGTTGAGATTGGCCGCGGGGATGATGTTCATGTCGGCAAAGGTGCCTTTGGCGATGTCGATCATGTCGGTGAAACGCATGTTCGAGCGCATCGGGCCGTCATTGACCTGTACCGCGCGCGGCCACACCTGGGGGATGCCGCGCACATGCTTCCAGGCGTGGAGGCGAAGCGTGTCACCTTCGGCGAAATCCTCCTTGGCAAAACCATGGTCAATCTGGATTTGTACCGGATGGCTGGCAAGGCGCCACTTCTCACCGGCTGGAATGTCACCCCCGGTCACCACGAATTCGATCGAGATATGGGGGTTGCCCCAGAGGACACGGGAGATGGTGCCTTCCACGTAGACGGTGGGAGAGTCGAAAGCCCCGAATTCCGCCTGGGTGTTGTGGTGACCCAGCAAGGCTGTGGTGGGCAGGATGAACAAGGCAATTGCTGCCAGCAGGCGGTGAAGAATGGTCATGGCGTAGTCACCTCATTGCGATTGGAAGAATTTTCTATTCAATGATCAGGCAGCTGGCATTGCAGCGCACCGAAGCATCGGTGCCGTCGCCCTGCACGGCATGCACTTCCCAGAAGCCGGTAAACTCGTCAACGCTGACATGACAGGCAAGCTGGTCATTGGCGTCATTCATGCCCATGAATTCAACCTTAGTCAGGAAGCAGATGGCATTTTCAGCCTCGACCAGGATTTTGAAATCATCCGCGGGACCTGGGCGGGGGAGCCCGTCGTTACCGGTGCCAAGCAACCAGGCGTCCTCTTCCGACTCAGCGGTAAAGGCCACGGTTTCAGGGGTGAACTGCAATTGCAGGGCACGATGTTGTGCCAGCTGCTCCGCCAGTTGATCAACCATTGCCGGCGTCGGTTCGCGGGAAGAATCTGTCACTTGCAGGGTGGCGTAGCTCGTTACCACTGCCACCAGCGCGGTCAACAAAACTTGCTTCAGCATCGTGGCCTTGCTCCTTTTATGCACTTGCCTGTTCTCAATTACCAAGCATTATTGTCAGCTTGATGAGCGGTACAGGGATGGAATCTCATTGGCCTGGAATCAATAAAAGACATGGGAATGGTAAGGCTGTTCGCGAGTTTCCGCCAGCTTTTCCCAGGTAAACATATAGATCCATACATGCCAGTCAAATAATGTATGCTGCCGGCGTGCCTATCTGCCGGACGGCCGCACACCAGCCCACAGCGCCACCGTGCGTACCGTGTTCATCATTGGCCCTCAGCCTCAACGACGACAGGCACGGGAAAAGTTCGGGGAACTGGACATCAGACTGCCCTACCTGCGCTACACCAAGGCGCCAAGCCGGTAAACCGGGGCAGGTAGTTGTTCATGGGGCTTGCTTGAGTTGCCGGGCCAGCAGGGCGACCTGCAACTCAAGCCGCTTCACTTCCCTGGCCAGGGAAATTCTCTGCAATTCGGTGAAGTAAGCCAGCCGCAGGAGCGCGAAAGCCAGAAAGGACATCATCAGGCCGCCGAACCAATTGAGCTTGGTGACAAGCTCGTCAGTGGTGAAGAAGTGGTAGCCACACCAGATGGCGAGACCGAAAAAGACTAATACCAGCGTGAATATGGCGATCACCATCCATTTCATCCTGGTTTTGAAACTTGCGGAAATCAGCTCGAAAATCCCCAATTCCCTGGCATAGTCATCCAGGGCTTCCTGATCATCCTGGCTCAGGGCTTCAAGAATCCTGTCGTCAATCTGGCGCATTGTGGTGTCCTCCCATGATGGCCCTCAGGTCTTGGCGGGCCTTGTACAGTCTTGATTTCACAGTGCCTTCCGGCACCTCGATGATTTCGGCGATTTCCGCCGTGTTGAAGCCGTCCAGATAATGCAGGTGCACCACCTGGTAGCCTTCCCGACTCAGAGTGGCAAGGGCCTTGTGAAGGGACAGCACTTCAGCCTGATCAGCAAGTGCCGGGGCGGCAATGTGGTCCAATTCCTCTACGCCCGCTGCCCTGGCGCGCTCCCTGACCACCTTGCGCAAGTGGTCGCTACAGCGTCTTTGCAGAATCTGGTAGCACCACTTGGGAAATGTGGCTGGGTCACGCAATCTCATGATTCCTCTGGCCAGGTTCAACATGGTTTCCTGTACCACTTCCCTGGCGGCTTCTGCGTCCTTCAATTGGCGGATGGCGTAGCGCAGTAGCCTGGGATGCCATTCCCGCAATAAGTGAGAGAGTGCTTCCTGCTTCCCGGCCTGGGTTTGCAGCACCAACCATTCTGTGAGTATCTGCTCGGGTGTTCGCTTCATGTGGACCAGAGGTCGTCAGCGTGGCTTGAAAGGTTCACAGGAACAGGTCAATAACGCCCATATTCGTCTTTTGGATGGAGATCCAGGTTGAGGTCCCTGGCGGTATCGGGACTGCGGCTGTGACGGAGTACATTGGATTCAAGCAAGGGGGCCACGGCGGCATCAAGGTTGATGCCGGCTTTGGCGTAGTGTGCCTGGGTGAAAGGGTCGACGATGCGCTGGCGGATGGTCTCGGGGTCGTGGTCGATGGGATCGGCACTGCCCACCAGGATGGAGCCGACCTGGAGCACATGGGGAAAGGCCTCCACGAAGGAGTTCAGCACGCGGCCCGTGGGTGCCCATGTCACCGCCAGGCCACCGGGATTGAGGCGGCTTTTCAGCAGCAGGAAGTATTCGTAGGAATACAGATTGCCGGCAAAGGCACTGGTGGGACGCAGGGCATCGGCCTCGATGATGTCATAGGTTTTGCTGTTGCGGCCCAGGAAGGTGCGGCCGTCGGTGAATACGAATCGATAGCGCGGGTCTTCCAGCAAACCCTCTATCCCACCGTAGGGTCGGCGCTGTTGCAGTTGCCGCAGGGTTTCCAGTTGTGACTTGATGATTTCGATGGCGGTGATGCCACTGGTTTCGCGGCGGCCACCCAGGCTGTAGGCGGTATCTCCCGAGCCCAGGCCGATTACCGCCACTTCCACTGGCGCCGGGTGGAGCATGAGGGGAATGATGCCAAGCTGGGAATGGATCGAGTCCAGGTCATGGAAGGGAATCCAGCTTTGGCCCAGGCCGTTGACATAGACGATGGTGGTGGCGGAGAAATCACTGTTGTAGTTGCGCAGCACGGACACTCCCGAGCCATCCTCGGCCACTATCACTTGATCCTGGCTGGCCCCATGCAGTTGTGCCCAAAACCGTGGCCCCGAGGGAATCGCGGCCATCAGTGCCAGGGTCACGACTGCCGTGCCGGCCAACCAGGTTTTGCCGTGTCTGCTGGCGCCTCGGGCGAGCCAGACCCACAACACCATGAAGCTGGCGCCCACTGCGATCAATATCCTCATGGTCCAGGCGCTGCCGAACAGGTGCAGCAGCAAGGTGCCGGTGAGGATGGCACCCAGTGTCGCGCCAAGAATATTGGCTGCCTGCAGCCAGCCCACCTTGCGTCCAAGTTGTGCGGCATCATTCTGTACTGTACGTTGTAGAAATGCGAAGCTGGCTCCCATCAGGGCTGTCGGTGGCCCGATCAGAAACACAGGCAGAAGAATGTAGAGGCGCAGGAAGCTGGGCTCGGTGGCGGTGAGCGAGGCAAGCACCCCGCCGGGGTTGGCGCGCCAATTGTCGAGGGCAAAGCCCACCACTGAGAAATCCATGGGGTCGAAGCCCGCCAGATAATCCCGCAACCAATCCGCCCTGCCGGGATTCAAGAACCAGAACAAGACCGCTAGCGACAGGCCGGCATAGAGGGTGACACCCGCTTGCAGGGTCAGATAGATGCGGCCAGGGTGGCTGCCGAGATGCACCAGTCTGGCTCCGGCCATGATGCCAATGGCGAGGCAGCCCAGATAGATTGCCAGCAGGTGTGGGAAGGTAAAAGAGTTGGATTTCAGCGCCACGCCCAGCATGCGGAACCACACGATTTCCCATGACAGTGCCAGGAATCCCGCCAAGGCGTAAAGCCATATCCAATGGGTGAATCCAAGACCGCTCTGCCTGCCCGTGGCGCTCAACTCTGCTGATGGTGCGCCATGCTGCCGCGGTTGCCGCTTCAGGCGTGTCCAGGCGGCAAAGCCCGCCACTGGCGCAAGTGCCGCCACCAGAAAATTGATCTTGGCGCCAAGGGTCAGAATGGTGGGAAAGTCCAGCCTGCCCAGCCAGAACCAGATGGTCACAAATGCACCCAGTGCCGCGCCCAGGGTATTCAGGCCATAGAGAGAACCGATGCGCCTTCCAGCCAGGGCGATATTGGGAGTCAAGGCCTTGGAGATGAGCGGAAAGGGCATCCCCATGCACACCGTGGGGAGCAACAGGCTGCAAAACAATACCATGGCCAGCAGCACTGGCGAGCTTCCAAGGTCCATGTGCTGAACGTAGAGCACATCGTAGTAGAACCAGGTGCTGATCAAGGCAAAGCCGCCCACCGCCAGTTCCAACAAGGCGAACAGCGCGATCTGCCAGCGGAAGGAAAGCGCATCCGCCAGCTTTCCCCCTGCCAGGCTGCCAATGCCGAGTCCCGCCATGAAGGCCGCCACGATCATGGTGGTGGCATAGAGGTCGGAGCCGCTGAAGATGGCCAGCATGCGCTGCCATATCACCTGATACAACAGGGCGGCAAAACCTGACAGGAAGTAGATGGCCAGGAAGCAGGCGATGATCAGGGCATCGATGGCCCAGTCCATGGATGCCTTGTGGGGTTCCTGTGTCGGCTTGTTGCTGTGCATGGCAGTACTCATGATGGGGGTTGTTGCAGCTGAGATGTGTGAGCTGTGGTCAGGCCGCGAGGCGTCATGCTTGCAGTGCTTGATCCGGCGCCCATCATTCACGATACCGGATGATGCCGATGTTGGCGGCGTCCACAGAAAATTCCACCTGGCCCTTGGCATATGGCAGCACCGCAAGCACTGGGCCAGTGCCGACAGGATTACAACGCGCCTCTATCCTGCAATCCAGATATTCCCGGGTGCCCAGTGATACCAGTATCGGGTGCATGCGGGAAGGATCATTGAAGATGAAGGCTTCTCTGTGTGCAGGGTCCATGGTGCCCTGGAGCGCGATATAGGCATAAGACCGGGGATCTCCGGGTATCAGCTGCTGTAACTTTTCCTTGTGCCAGGCGGTGTCGCCCTCATGCTGTGCAAAGAAATCCTGTGCATTCAAGGAAAAGAAATAGCTGAGTTTCAACAGCAACAGCGCGGCGATGACACGGCCGAACCTGGAATGCCCAGGCACCAGTGCCAGCACCAGCACCACGGCCGCCGCCATGGCCACCAGGCTGCGCAGATGAATCAGGGGCGCCATTGGCAGCGAAAACACGAAGAAGGCAATGATCACTGCCCCCAGCAACGCCAGGGCCTGGGATTGTGCCAGCAGTGCCCGTGCCCGCAACAGTGCTATGACCGCCACCGTGAGGATGAATCCCCAGGTCACGCCGCCTTGCCGCAACAGTTGTTCCAGCAAGCGCAAAAAGGCGCTGCTGACGTAGCTCAGATTGTTTACCAGGCTGGGCCAATCCTGCACCACATGGGTGTCGCGCCAACCTGCGGGGCGCGGCCCGAAATGACCGGCCAGTGGCCACAGCAGCAATGACATCAGCAATACCCCGGCAATGGCCCCCAGTACCCACCAACACAGGTGTTTGAACAACAGGTGCCAGCGTGTGCGCGGCGACAGCGTTGGTGCCAGGAATTGTCCGAGGAACAGCAGCGGCAACAGAAAGTAATAGGTTTGCATGGCGCCGAACAACAGCAGGCCGGACCCCAGGTAAATCAGCGGATAGGCAAGCCCCCGTTCCCGCAGCAGGCTTGCCAGCAACATGATCACCAGAGCAGGTATTGGGGTCGCGGGCCAGATCGACATTTCCACGGAAGAGGCGGCCAGCAGGGTTGTGGAAGCCACCAACGTGGCCATGGTGGCATCGAAGCCGCCGCCCAGGGCCAGACGATAATACAGCAGCCATGACAGCGACAGAAACAGCAGGCTCCACAGGGGCAGGGGCACGCTGCGCAGGAAGTCGTGCAGCAGGTAGTTCAACCAGCGCCCATCCTCTGCCAGTTTGAGGGAAAAGTCCCGGTAATAATGCACCTCGTCATGACCGAAAATGCTCAGGCCGGGCAACGCCAGGAAACCCGCCACCAACAGCAGGCCTGCTAATAATGCGGCGAGTTTCAGTACGAGATCAGCGCCAGCATCGGCCTTGGGGTGGTGGATCACCTGCTGGATGGGAAGTGGCAGCAGTGTCAGCAAACGATCGTTCAGCATGGCGGTGGGCCTGAATAAAGGGGCTGAGCTGTTATTTGTGTCAAGCGTGCTTGCAAGCCGAAGAACACTTCGGCCTGGTCAAGAATCTCCTGGCGCAGCCTGGGCCAGCAGGCGGGATCACGCAACTGTTGGCCGAAGCCTTGCAGCATCCGCGCAAAGGGGTCCTCCACCGGGAT
>JBJHAY010000064.1:0-12754 GCA_050485205.1 Gammaproteobacteria bacterium | reverse complement strand
GATGTGCTCATCTTGGTGCTTGGCGGCAGCCATGAGGCTGATGCCAGTCACTACAGGTGATCCCAATGATCCCCATCAACGCATTCCGCGGGTACTGCAATACCCAGATATCCCACCGCAAGTCTGGGAAAAAATTGAGAGCATTCAATCCGCTTGATTTTGGTGTCAGCGGTTTTTAACAGCATGTGGAAGTATAGGAAAAGCAGCATACCTGGTTGCTGGCATAGTAACTGCATGATCGCTTGCGGATAGACCTGGATGGGGCTGATGGTCACAACAGGTCATGCTAGCCAATCGTTACAGCAGTTGCTGCCACTCCACTGAAGAGTGGTGACAGTCACGCGCACAGAGCCAGGTGAGGACAGATATGAGCAACAATTTCGTCAAGATCGGTAGAGTTAAGAAACTGAGCGCGGCCCTGTCGCGCAAACTGTGGTTGCCGATGGTAGCCTCTGGTGTGGTACTGGTGGCGGGATGTGGCGAAGCTCCCTCCACATCGACCCCGACAGCCAGCAGCCCGACGCCCGCGGCGTCCTCTTCGATGGCTGCCGTGGCGGCGACACCATCACGCCCCAGTCTGGGTATCAATCCCAGGGGAGCTGAAGAAGTCGAGATCGACATGAGCCGCATCTACAATGATGAACTCAAACAGATATTTGACTACATTGATGAAAACATCGATGAACACGTGTTGAATTTGCAGCGCTGGATTCAGCAACCCAGTATTTCGAATACGGGAGAAGGTATCCAGGAATCGGCCGAGATGGTCAAAGGCTTCTTCGATCAACTGGGTTGTCAGGAAACCAGCGTCAACGACGTCGGCATCACGGAATGGGGACAACAGGGCAATCCCGTGGTCTACGCCAAGTGCGACGAGGGCGCGGAAAAAACCCTGGTGGTGTACTGGATGTACGACACCATGCCGGTAACCCAGCCCGATCTGTGGAAGGCGCCGCCTTTCGAAGGTCGCATCATGGAGCAGGCACCCTATCCCAAAGTCATGGTTGGTCGTGGAGCCAACAACTCCAAGGGCCGCCAGATGGTGTTTCTCAACGCCATGATGTCCATCAAGGCCTTGACGGGCAAATTGCCGGTGAATTTGATCTTTGTTGCCGAAGGCGATGAAGAGCGCATGTCGATTGGTTACCGCAAGTTTGTGCGTGACAATCCCCATCTTTTCGAGGGCGCCGATGCCATGTGGGCGCTTGGCGCCAGGGGCAGCTCTGAAGGCTGCGTGTTTGTAGAATTAATAACCAGTGGTTCAAGTTGGGGGCGTGGACCTAACTACAGTGACATCCATGGTGGCAACAAGCGTTCAGTGGATGCGCCGGCCTGGCGTCATATCAAGATGCTCTCCACTCTGGTGGACGAAACCGGCAACAAGATCATGATTGATGGCTTCTATGACGACATCGTGCCGCTCACACCAGACGAAGTGGTGGCGCTGCAAAGAGATGCCGAGGGCATCAATTTGGAAGTCGCCGCGCGCAATCTGGGGGTGGAGCGTTTCATTGCCGATGATCCCCTGGAATATCTGAAAATGGCCCGCTATGGTACTTCCATGAACCTGGATGGCATCTGGGGAGGCAACATGTTCCCGGGCGGTTCCGGCGCCATTTTGCCCAACCGCATCGTTTCCAAGCACAACTTCCGCTATGTGCCCAATCAGGACGGCATGGATATCGTCGACAAGTTGCGCAAGCATCTGGACAAGCATGGCTATCACGATGTCGAGATCAATGTGGTTGGTGACGTGCCCTGGGCCAAGATGACCTATGAAAATGAGCTTGCCTATGCCGTCGATGAAATGTACGACACCTTTGGTAGGCCCCAGCGCGAGCCGGTGCCACATGCTTCCATTCTTGGTGGTTACTGGCCAGCCTATCTGTTTGCCGGTGATGTACTGGATATTCCAATTGCCGGTGGCAACCTGAGCACCGGTGGCCATTCCCACGCCGCCAATGAGTACTTTGTGGTTGAAGGCGCGGGCAGGACCTATGGCATGGCAGGTGGAGAGAAGTCGGTAGTGACAGCAATCTACAACTATGCAGGCCTCAACCAGCCGCCATCATTGGCGGGTGTTGATGTCAGCACAACTCTGGCAGCCGAGTGATGATGTTGTCGGGCCCGGTATGTGCCGGGCCCTTCCTTGCAAGCGGTTTTGAATCGAGGAATCTCTCATATGCCCGTCATTTCCATCAAAAATCTGAAGAAAATATACAAGCTTGGAGATAACACCGTTCACGCCTTGCGTGGTGTGAGCCTTGATATCGAGGAGGGCGAGTTCGTCGCCATCACCGGTCCTTCCGGTTCCGGCAAGTCCACCATGATGCACATTCTGGGCTGTCTCGACCGGCCAACCGAGGGTAGCTACTTTCTCAATGACAAGGATGTTTCCAATCTTTCCCGTGATGAACTGGCGGAGATCCGCAACAAGCAGATAGGTTTCGTGTTTCAAGGTTTCAACTTGTTGCCGCGTACCACGGCAGCTGAAAATGTCGAAGTGCCTTTGCTCTATTCGAGGCCAGTGGTGCCGCCCATGGAAAGGCGTCAAATGGCGCTTGAAGCGTTGGAAGCCATGGGCTTGAGTGATCGAGCCGATCACCACCCGAGCCAGCTTTCCGGCGGGCAGCAACAGCGAGTGGCCATAGCCCGCGCCCTGGTGAACAAACCTTCACTGATTCTTGCGGATGAACCCACTGGCAACCTGGATACCAAGACCAGCATCGAGGTCATGAAGATTTTGCAGGAACTGCGCCAACGTTCTGGCATCACCATTGTATTGATCACACACGAGCCAGACATCGCTGCCTATGGTACGCGCATCATCTCGGTGAGGGACGGCGAGATCATCAGTGACAAGGCCAATACGCCCAGGGATGACCAGGTTGAATCCGAACCCTTGCCCATGGTGGCCGGAGGTAATTGAGCGCAAGGGTTGTCGGGGAGAGTTGTCATGTTCATGCAAAGTCATCTGTTCAGCCTCGCCTTGCAGGCCTTGCAGCGCAATCGGGTGCAAACCGCGCTCGCCATGCTGGGAGTGATGGTGGGCGTGGGAGCCCTGGTCACCAGCATGGCACTGGGCAGAGGAGCGCAGGAAGCCATCAAGGACCAGCTGTTGGCAGCCGGGGCCAACATGATCGTGGTGACGGCAGGTAATTATCAACCCGCACGTCCACAATCCAATGAAGTAGAAGCGGATCACGGCTTTCTTGACTTGCCCAGCGAGAAGGACCGCCAACTGATGCAGTATCTCATCGCCTTGCTGGAAGCCCGGCGGGCAAGGGAGTTGGACGCGACTATTCCGCGGCTGATCAAGACACACTTCGAGGATGATCCCATGGCCGAGCATGATCATCCCACGGCCCGGGAGCGGCTTGGCGATGCCATGGCTGGACTGGGATCGGCGGCCACCCTGACCCTGGATGATGCCGAGGCCATCCGCAGAATGCCAGGCGTGCAGTTCGTTGCCGCGGGTGTCCATGAAAATGCCAGGATCACATTGGAAAGTGATCCCAGCAAACAATGGTTCACCCGGCTTCATGGCACGGAATCGCAATTGCCGGTGATCCGGCGTGGCTGGATTTTCCCTTACGGCCAGTTCCTTACCTCGCGCCAAGTGGCCAACGCCGAACAGGTCATGGTACTGGGTCGGGTGGTGGCGGATCGTCTCTTTGGTGAAGGGGTTGATCCCATTGGACGCAAGGTCTTGTTATGGAATCAGCAGTTTACCATCACCGGTGTGGTTGGAAGCCGTAGCTGGGCAACTCAGCCAGCGCCCGGCGATGACCAGTTCGATGCCATCTATGTGCCGGTCACCACCGTGCACCAACTGCTTAATCTCAGCAAGCTCAATACCATTACCGTGACCACTGCCTCGGCTGGTGAAACCACGCACATTGCAGGGGATGTTACTGAGTTATTACGTCAGCGCCATGGTATCACTGACAGCATGGCGGACGACTTCACTGTGCGCACCCAGGCTCAGCAAATGCTGGGAAGAGGGCTGCCTCCAGAACTGGCGCGAGTGGTGTCCGGCAACATGACCGGTGTCGAACAGGTGACCATCGAACAGTTGTCGGCTTCCCTGCAGCGGGCCAATTTCACCATGCTGGCCTTGCTCGGCGGTGTGGCAGCCGTGTCCTTGCTGGTAGGAGGTATCGGTGTCATGAATCTACTGTTGTTGTCGGTGACCCAACGCACCCGTGAAGTGGGACTGCGCATGGCGCTCGGTGCGCGGCGCAGGGACATCGCTTCCCAGTTCATTGCCGAAGCCATCATGCTGTGCATGATCGGCGGCTTGCTGGGGGCGGGATTGGGTGCGCTGGCCTCCTTGAGTCTGGAAGAAATCCTGCAATGGTCCACCGTGGTATCCCCGGTGTCGGCCTTGCTGGCCATAGTGGTGGCTGCTGTTCTCGGAGTGGTGTCCGGTGTCTATCCTGCCACCAAGGCTGCCAGGCTGGAACCTATCGGCGCTCTTCAACATGAGTAATTGATGGCGTATTGCCGCAGGAGTAATCAAGTCATGACCGTGCTCAAAAAAGGCTTCGCAATTTTCAGCTTTCTGCTGTTGCAGCAACCAGGCATCGCCCATGAGGGTGAGGATCATGGCGACCACAATCCCCACCATGGTGGATTTGTGATGATGTACCAGGATCTGCACTTTGAGTTGGTGGCAAGGCAGGAGGGTGGCATCGAGGTGTATTACACCGATGCCATTCGCAACACCTTGCCAGCCGTGGTTGCCTCTGATGTTACCGTCGAGATCGAACGCGAGGGTGAATCAGTGGAATATGTGGAGATGATGATCAGCGATGCTGGTGATTATTGGATTGGCACAAGTCGACCAGTCAAAAATTCACGTGACATCATCCGCCTTGGTTTCCTGTTCGATGGCACTCCCCTGCTGCTTGATGTGAGGGCTTCGAACATGCCTGAACCGGATGAACATGGCCATCATGGGCATGAAGAATCACAAGCTGGGTCCGCGCATCATGCTCACTAATCTCGGCATGGCGCTGCGCGCGCTGACACAAAATCGACTGCAGGCACTGCTGACCCTCTGTGGCATGAGCGTGGGCGTGGCCATGGTGGTGATCGTATCCGGGCTTGGCAGGGGGGCACAGCTCAAGATCGAGAATCAGATCGAAAGTGCCGGGCCCACGATGATTTCCGTGAAATCCGGCAACTATCGTCCTGCCGGCATCGTGACCACTGGCGAACAGGATACCAGTGGTGGCGAAATGGTTGAGGGCATGGTGGGAGGCGATGACTTCAGCAATCCAGACATCATGGACGCCGATTCCGGCATTCAGTCCGCGCGGGCACGGATCATGGCGCCCAAGAAAACCCAGTACCGTACCCCAGCCGGCCCTCTGACCAGGACAGAAATCGAACTGATCAGCGCCATTCCCAATGTCAGGGCATTGACGGCCACCATGGCCGGCAACCTTACCCTCGATGCTGTCGCCAGTGATGTGCCGGTAAGGATCGCCAGAATTCAGGGTTTCGATGCCTCATGGCCAGACATCAGAGGTTGGAAACTGTTGGCAGGCCGAATGGTCACTGAGCGCGAGCATGCCCAGGCCACGCCCGTGGTGGTGCTGAACCAGCAAGTGGCGGAGCGGCTCTGGCCTGGACAAAGCGCGCTTGGCAAGACTCTGCCGATGGCCGGGTCCGCCCTCAGCGTAGTGGGGGTGGTCAATGACAACGTTGCTGAAACCGGGACCATTATCGTGCCGACGGTTTATGTGCCACTGGCGCTGGCGCAGCAATTACTGAAACGTGACACCTTCGATGAAATTCTGGTGCGCACCATGTCGGTTGCCACTACTACCATCGTGGCCAAGGCCATTCAGGAATCCATGCGCCATCAGCGTGGCTTGCCGGAAGACACGCTGGACGATTTCAGAGTGGAAACCCAAAGTATTTCCGCGTTGCCGAGCCTGGGCATCGATCCGCGCCAGATGCGTGCGGTACATTCCAACGCGGTCGAGTTCGAATTGGCTTCCTGGGAGGAAATGGCCAAGAGCCTGCGCCAGGCCGGACGCACCTTTACCTTGCTGCTGGCCGCCGCTGCCGCGGTTTCCCTGCTGGTGGGGGGAATCGGCGTGATGAATATCATGCTGGTGTCAGTGGCCGCCCGTACCCGCGAAATAGGTTTGCGCATGGCCATGGGTGCCAGGGTCCAGGATGTGATGATGCAGTTCATGGTGGAAGCCGTGGTATTGGCCGCGATGGGGGGCATGATAGGTCTATTGCTGGGTGCGATTGGCCTGTTGTTGGCGGAACATGGTCTGCACTGGGCGACTGCGATTTCGCCAGCGATGTTGTTGTTGGCGGTGGCCATGGCCGCCCTCACCGGTGTCATCTTTGGCTACGGACCCGCGCGCCGGGCCGCCGCACTCGATCCGGTAGTTGCATTGAAGTCGGAATGAGTATTTTTGGAATTATGGGTCGGCTACCCAGGAGGTGCCGGCGAAAGTCACTGAGGAGCTGTCAATGTTCGCAACCATGCCGGTGAATATCAAACTCGCGGTACGTTCACTGGGACGCAACCGTCTGCGTACCCTGTTGACCATGCTGGGCATCATCATTGGCGTGGCCGCGGTGTTGACCATGGTGGCGCTGGGTACTGGCGCCAGGGCCACGGTGGAAGGAGAAGTGGCTTCAGCGGGCACCAATATCATTTTTATCAAGTCCGGCAACTATACCCGGGGGGGAGAAAGTGTCGGGATCCCCGCGGGCCGCGGCGCCGCCACCACATTGGTACCAGCCGATGCCGAGGCGATCATGACGCGGGTCGCGGGGATCAAGGCCATCAGCCCAGGTATTTCATTGCGAACCTTCATTGCCAGTGGTGAGTCCCGGGCCTTCGCCAGAGTGCAAGGCATTACCCCTGAATACGGCAGCATATTCACCTGGAACATCGCACCGGGCAGAATGATGGCCGAAGGTGCCATGGACCAGGCAGTCGTGGGTCGGGAATTGGCGGATCGTCTGTTTGGCGTGGGCAGCAACCCTGTGGGCATGCCGGTGCAGGTGCGGGATCGCACCTATAACATTGTCGGGGTCACCGACGGCCAGTCAGAGGATCATCCAGAAGTGCTGTTTGTTCACTGGCGCAGTCTTGGGGACAGCATGGCCAGGGAACATCTGGACAGCATCAGCATCGCCGCCGAGAAAGCCGGCGAGACTTCACGAATTTCGGAAGAGATCAAGATCTTGCTGCGGGAGCGCCATGGGATTGGCCAGAATCCGCAAAGCACACCGATACAGGCTGCGGGCGGTTACCTGTCCTCGCAGCGCGGCATCGCGGGAGAGCCCGATGACTTCACCGTGGAAACTCAGGCCGGCAAGGCGCTGACCAAGGGACTTTACACACCGGCTGCGGCCTTTGCCCTGGCGAACCTGCCAAAGCTGGATGAAGTGAACCTGGAAGAAATGGCGGATACCCTGGACCGCGCCAGCGACACCATGACCGCCCTGCTTGCCAGCATTGCCGGTGTTTCCCTGATTGTCGGTGGCATTGGCATCATGAACATCATGCTGGTGTCGATTACCGAGCGCACGCGGGAAATCGGTCTGCGCATGGCCGCGGGTGCCCGTGGCGGTGACGTGGCCCTGCAATTCCTGGTGGAGGCCGTGACCTTGAGTATGGTGGGTGGTCTGATCGGCCTGGTGCTTGGATTGTTGTCCGCGCGCCTGGTGGGGTGGTCCCTGGGCTGGCCCGCCAGTGTGCCTGCCACCGCGATGCTGGTGTCGATTGGCATCGCGGCCGCGGTCGGCCTGGTGTTCGGCAGCTATCCGGCGCGCCGGGCTTCCCTGTTGGATCCCATCGAAGCCTTGCGTACAGAATGAACATGAGCAAGTGGGTGTGGCAGTCCGGCAAAATCAGCCGTGGCGTTCTGGCCATCATGTCGTTGGCCGTGCTGTTTGGGGCAACGGCCTTTGCCTGGGTGGTCCGTGATGCCAGGGAGCCCATCCAGCGCATGGCGGAAGAGTATGTGGTGTTGGCCTTGGGTTTGTCAGCACATCGCGAACAGGAAATAGATGCTTATTTTGGACCGCAGAGTCTTCAACAAAAAGCCCGGCGCGACCGCCTGGGTATCAGTGAACTGCTGAGCCGCGCCGGCACGCTGCTGGCGGCGCTGGAGCAGGAGTCATTGCCGGAGCGGGAACGACAGCTGGCACTGATCGCGAAAGTCGTGCACTTGATGAAAGTGCTGGATTATCTTGAGGAGCCGACAGAAGTCAGTTTCAGGGATGAGGCCTTGTCACTGTTTGGTGTCAGCTTGCCCGTGGCCATAGACACAGATGGGGCCGCGATGACTTTGCAGCAGTTGAACCAGACATTGACGGGACAGGGTTCCCTGTCGTTCAAGCTGGCTGCCTTTCGCAACCAGACCGTGGTGCCAGCCGACAGGCGTATCGAGGTTTTCGAACGTGCCCTGGAAGAGTGCCGGCAACGCACCCTGGCGCACTGGCCTCTGCCTGGGGATCGCGGCATGACCATCGAATGGAGCCGGGAAGTGGGTGCCGCCTGGTACCGTTACCATGGCAACGGCCAGGGCACCCTTACCATCAATCCTCTTTCACTGGCGCTGGTAGGCTCCATGCTCGATGTGGCCTGTCATGAGGGCTATCCTGGTCATCACGCCCAGTTTCTGTTGATGGAGCAGGCGGCGGGAGATGAGGGCCTGCCAGTGGAAGACACCGTGGTGCTGCTGCGGTCACCGGTGACGGCGCTGCGGGAGGCAGCGGCAAATCTGGGAGCCGGCCTGGTATTCAGCGACGCGGAACGCCTGGCTTTCGAGCGGGATGTATTGTTCCCGATGGCGGGGCTCTCTCCCGCGCAGGCGGAAACCAATGCCCTTGTCCATGGCATGATGGAACAACTGTCGATCGTGACAGTACCGATTCTGGAGGCTTATCGTGATGGCGAACTTTCGTTCAATAATGCGACAGTGCGCCTGGATCGCGAGGCACTGATTGGCAGCCCCTCGGACTTGTTGCTGTATGTGAATGACTTTGGAGCCTACGCGGCAAGTTACACGGTTGCCCGTGATCAACTACGGAATCGACTATCCGCCAGGTCACGCAGTGAGTCCCGTGGGGTGATGGACTTATTGGGCGAGATGTTGATGCATCCCGGTCAAATATCACTCTGAGAGCACGCTTCCGTTGCAGGGCATGTACCAGACCCCTCGGCCCCCTCCATACTGGCTGAGATAACCCTTGGCCACCAGGTTGCGGAAATGCTGTTTCAAGGTATTGCGGCTGATGCCGGTGCTGTCGATGACATCGCCGATGCTGATGCGACCACGGTCCCGGGCCAGATCGATGATGCGCTGGGAGATGGTGGGCAGGGGTTCGTTCACGCTTGGCGTTGTTTCGATCGCTGGGGTGGCGGTAAGCAATTGTTCCAGACGTTCCATGGCCACCAGTAATGATGAAAGGAAAAATTCGACCCAGGGCTGCCATTCGGGGCTTGTGGTGAAGATGCCTCCCTGGGTCTGCCACAAGGCGTAGAGGCCCTGCTCCCACCGCTGCTCCAGCACATTATCCAATGCCAGGCTTGGTGCGAAGCCATAACCACCCTGCAATAGCAGCAAGTAGGTGAGAATGCCGGCCATGCGCTGGTTGCCCGCCTGAAACGGCTGGATTCGCAATAGCGTCGCTACCACCACCGCGATCACCAGCAGGCCATGCAAGCCTTGTTGCTGTCGCGCTTCTGCCACCCAAGTGACCAGATCTTCCATCAGATATGGTGTCTCCGCCGGTGTGGCACTTTCGAAAAGGACTCCGATGGGGATGCTGTTACTGCCTGTGCTGGCGAGGGCATTGCTTTGAGTCTTGAACAGCCCCTTGTGCTGTTTGGCGGTTTCATCATGGTGGAACAGAATGCGATGCATCTGTTGCATGTGCGCACATGAAAAAGGAATCTTATCCCAGACATTGAACACCACATCGAGCAGGGCGGCATGAGCGGTAACCATGGGGCCCTTGGGTTGTTGCAGGGCCTGGGAGGCAGGCTGTGCCAACAACCGGGTCACCTCCTCCTCATGCAGTTCCTGGCCTTCCAGACGAAACGCGGCGGCGATATTGGCGGCATTGGCGGCACAGCGCAAGGCCTTGAGTCGTGTGGGGCTGGTCTGCTCATGGACCCGCCAGGCGCCCTTGAACTCGTCTATACGGGTAATCAGACGCAGAATTTCCGGGGTGATCTCCAGGTTGTGGGTCTGTATCATGGCGCTGCTGCCTCTTGTATCGTTTGCCTAGGAAAAGCAGCATAAGCCCATATACACCCAATCAAATCCATGATTAAAGCGGGTTTGAGGCTTATTTAAGGCGTTAAGGAATATCTGGACGATGACGATCGAACAATGGCTGGTTCTGGGCATCCTGTTATTTACAGTGGCGATGTTCCTGTGGGGGCGTTGGCGCCATGACATGGTGGCGGGTCTGGCACTGGGCTTGTGTGTGGTGACAGGGTTAGTGGACACGGTGGAGGCGTTTCGGGGATTCGGACATCCGGCGGTGATTACCGTGGCCTGCGTGTTGGTGCTGAGCCGCGCCCTGCAAAGCACTGGCGCGGTGGATGCCCTGGCTCGTCATCTCCTGCCCACCGGCTCGGGGCCGATCCTGTCGATAGCAGCACTCACCCTGATGGGCGGCGTGCTCTCTGCCTTCATGAACAATGTGGGCGCCCTGGCGCTGCTGATGCCGCTGGCGGTACAGATGGCAAAGCGTCATGACTTGCCGCCGGGGCAGGTGCTGATGCCACTCTCTTTCGGTTCCATTCTGGGTGGCATGACCACGCTGATTGGCACTCCCCCCAATCTGATTGTCTCCGGCTTCAGGGATGACACCGGCATGGGCACCTTCGGGATGTTTGACTTTGCCCCAGTGGGAGTGGCGGTGGCCCTGGCTGGCTTGGTATTTCTGGTGCTGTTCTCCCGTTATTTGGTGCCAGTGCGCAAACAATCCGGCGCCGGTGGCTTCGATGCCGGCGCCTACCTGACGGAAGCAAGGGTACCCGACAATGCCAAGGCCGTGGGGCAGACCCTGAAGCTGATTGAACAAGAGCTGGAGAAGCACGATGCCCAGGTGCTGGCTCTGGTGCGCGACAACCTGCGCCTCAATGCTCCCCACCCCAGCCGCAAGGTGAGGGCCGGTGATATCCTGGTGATAGAGGCCGAGGCTGAAGCCCTGGCCAGCGCCCTTGACAGCCTTGGCCTGGCACTGGAAGAAGCCAGCACTACCCAGAAAGCCAAGGAGAAGGCCAGGGAAAAGGAGCCCGTCGATGAAAAAGTCCAGCGGCGGCAGGTGAAAAAAGCGCAAGCGTCGGAAGACAAGGATGATGGCCAACAGCCCAGCGAGGAAGTGGTGTTGATGGAACTGGCGGTCCTCCCCGGAGCCCTGCTCACGGGACGCTCGGCCAGTTCCATTCTGCTGCGGACACGCTACAACATCAACCTGCTGGCGGTATCGCGGCAGGGTCAGCGTGCCATGGCCCGGCTGCGTTCACTGGTATTTCAGGCCGGTGATCTGCTGATGGTGCAGGGGCCGGCAGAAGCCATCAATGAGTTCGCTTCCAACTATGGCTGTGTGCCTCTGGCGGAAAGAGAACTGCGCATTCCAGAAAAAAGAGCGGCGATTCTATCAGGCATCATCATGCTGCTGGCCATCTCGGGCGCTGCCTTCGGCCTGGTGCCAGCCGCGGTCTCCTTTGCCGGCGGAGTCCTGGCTTCCATGTTTTTGCGCTTGATGCCACAACGCAGTGTCTATGAGGCGGTGGATTGGCCTGTGATCGTACTGCTGGCGTCTCTGATCCCAGTGGCGGGCGCCATGGAAAGCACGGGCATGGCAGGCGTCATCGCGCGCTTGTTGATGGAGGGTGTTGCCCAGGGTAATGCGGTACTGGCGCTGGGACTGGTGCTGGTGGTCACCATGACTCTGTCGGACCTGATGAACAACGCTGCCACCGCCGCTGTGATGTGTCCCATCGCCATCGGCGCCGCCAGCCAATTGGGAGTGAATGCCGATGCCTTCCTGATGGCGGTGGCGATCGGCGCATCCTGTGCCTTTCTGACCCCCATTGGTCATCAGAACAACACCTTGATCCTGGGACCCGGTGGTTTCCATTTCGGGGACTACTGGCGCCTTGGCTTGCCGCTGGAAATCGTGGTGGTGGCCGTCAGCATCCCCATGCTGCTGATGATCTGGCCCCTGTAGGAGCGAGTCCTGCCCGTGGCAGGGGGCAGGCTCCTACAGGGCGTTGGCCTGGCATGATGATCAGAGGCTGGTGGCCAGCAGGTAGACGGTATAGCCCACGAAGCTACTCAACAACAACGCACCTTCCACCCGGTTGATCCGCCCTGGACCACGGAAGCCATAGCCGAAGGTGAACAGGGACAGGGTCAGGACTGCCACTGTCAACATGTCGCGGCGCAGGACTTCGGCACCGACTTCAAGCGGACTGATGACGCCGGCGATGCCTACCACCGCCAGGGTATTGAACAGATTGGAGCCAATGATATTGCCGAGGGCAATGTCATGCTCCCCCTTGCGGGCGGCGATGACCGACGACGCCAGTTCCGGCAGCGAGGTGCCGATGGCGACGATGGTGAGGCCGATTACCAGATCGCTGACGCCGAAGCCGCTGGCGATTTCCACCGCGCCCCATACCAACAGGCGGGAACTGGCGATCAACAGCAGCAGTCCCATCACCAGCCATCCCAGGGCGTGGGAC
>JBJHAY010000063.1:0-12898 GCA_050485205.1 Gammaproteobacteria bacterium | reverse complement strand
ACGCTTCAGCTGGTGGATGACCAGCATGATGCATCGTCTGAGCGACAATCCCTTTGACCATCGCATCATGGCGGCGGAAATGGACTATTTCACCGGGTCGGAAGCAGGAAAAACCACTGTCGCCGAAAACTATGTGGGCTTGCCTTTTGCGGCCGTGAATTGAGACATGCACTGATGAACCAGGATGTAACCAAGACATTCGATCCGCTTGGACCTGACGCGCAATACAGGGAATATCTGAGTCGGGACAGATTCAAACTGCAGCAGTGCCAGTCCTGCCAGAAATTTCTGTTTTACCCGAGAATGCTCTGTGACGCCTGCGGCTGTGCCGACTTGCAGTGGCAAAATGTCTCAGGTAAGGCAACGGTCTATTCCACTTCCATAGTGCGTGATTCTGTCAAGGGAGACTACAACATTGCCCTGATACAGTTGGAAGAAGGCCCGCGGATGCTGTCCCGTGTCACCGATATTGCCCCGGAAGCGGTCACCATCGGCATGCCGGTCGAAGCCTATGTGGGAGAGATAGAGGGTTGCCGCTTGGTATTGTTTCGATAGAGGGTCAGGCAGCAAGCACATGCTGATAAGGAGTTGCGGGTGAGGGGCAAGGTTGCGGTAACAGGCATAGGGTTGACAGCATTTGGAGATCTGCCGGGCAGGAGTGCCCATGAAAATCTGGCAGAGGCCGCTTATCATGCCATCGAGGATGCTGGTATCGACAAGGGCGCAATAGATGCCGTTTTCACCGCCAGTTTTCCTGAAACTTTCAGCTGTCTTGCCGTATGTGAGTACCTCGGGATCAAGCCCAGGGTGATGGACGACACCAATATCGGCGGTTCGGCCTATGTGGCACATCTGCAGCATGCGGTGATGGCCATTGAAGCGGGCGCTTGCGAGGTGGCCCTCATTGCCATGGGCAGTAATACTCGCAGCAAGCTCAAGCAAAGTGGCGTGATAGACGCGCCCAGGGAGCATTTGCCCTATTCTCGGGACTACAAGCCCAAATTCCCCATCAACGCCTATGCCCTGGCAGCGGCACGCCACATGCATGAATTTGGTACCACGCGCGAGCATCTGGCGGAGGTGGCCGTGGCTGCGCGGCAGTGGGCCCGGTTAAACCCCAGGGCCATGAAGCGTGAGCCACTTTCCAGGGAGGATGTGCTGAACTCCCGCATGATCTGTGATCCGCTTTCCGCTCTTGATTGCTGCCTGATCGCCGATGCCGGGGCCGCGGTGATCCTGATGAGCGCGGAGAAAGCCAAGGAATATGGCAAGCAGGCGGTCTATGTGCTGGGGACAGGGGTGGCCATGACCCACCTTGATATTGCACAGATGCCGGATCTCACCACCACTGCTGCCGTGGAGTCGGGAAAACAGGCCTATGCCATGGCAGGAATAAGACCTGGGCAAGTGGATGTGGTAGCCTTTTATGATGCCTTCACCATCAATACGCTATTGTTTCTTGAAGATCTGGGGTTTTGCCACAAGGGTGAAGCGGGTGGTTTTGTCGCAAACGGCAATATTGCTCCTGGGGGCTCGCTGCCGGTGAATACCAATGGTGGTGGCTTGAGCTGTGTCCACCCGGGGATGTATGGTCTGATGTTGATTATTGAATGTGTGGAACAGTTGCGCGGCATTGCGGGAGAACGCCAGGTTGCCAATGCCAAGGTAGGGCTGTGTAATGGCAATGGCGGCTATCTGTCCAGCCAAGCTACCGCGATTTTCGGCACCCAGGAGACGCTGTAAAAATATTCAGTCGAAGCCATCTAAGGATACATGGTCACCAACAATGAACAAGACAGTCAGCTACGAAGTCCAGAACGACATTATTACTCTGATCATTGACAATCCCCCGGTGAATGTCATTACTGCGGATGTGAGGGAAGGTCTGCGCCAGGCCCTTGAAACCCTGGCCAGTCTGGAGGGGGCCAAGGCCCTGGTGATTACTTGTGCCGGCAAGACATTTCTCTCCGGCGCCGATATCAATGAGTTCAACGGCCCGCCCAAGGAGGAGGAATTCCATCAGCTTTTTGCCCTGATCGAGCAATTCCCCCTGCCGGTGGTGGCTGCCCTCAAGGGTACGGTGATGGGGGGAGGTCTGGAACTGGCTCTTGCCTGTCACTACCGGGTGGCGCAGGCCGATACCAGGCTTTGCTTTCCTGAACTGACATTGGGCATCTTCCCCGGTGCCGGTGGCACCCAGAGACTGCCCAGGCTCATTGGCCTGGAACAAGCCCTGGATATGATCACCTCCTGCAAGATGATAGATGCCATCACTGCTGCCGACAAGGGGCTGGTGGATGAAGTCGCGGCCGGTACAGTGGAACAGGCATCTCAGATGTCGGCCCGTCAACTCGCAGTCGGCGCGGCCACACCCCGCACCACCTCCCAACTGGTGGTGGAGGACGCCGACAGCAGCCAGGCGGTCTTGGCCCGTTTCACGGAGCAGGTGACAAAGCAATATCCTCATCGGCAGTCGCCATTGCTTGCCCTCCGGGCCATTGAGGGGGCCATTACACTCCCATTTGATCAGGGCATTGCCCAGGAAACCACCCTGGTGAACCAAGCCAAGGTCACGCCAGAAGCAAAGGCTTTGATTCACCTCTTTTTCGCTGAAAGACAGACAGGAAAGATTCCCGGCCTGACATCCGACATCAAGCCGCGGGCGGTCAACAAAGGCATGGTGATTGGCGCTGGCACCATGGGGCGGGGTATCGCCATGTGCTTTGCCAATGCCGGCATTCCAGTGGTGCTGGTGGACAGTGGCCAGGAAGCACTCGACAAGGCCAGGGAATTTATTGACGGCCTCTATGAGTCCCGGATCAAGCGTGGGCGCATGACGGCTGCACAAAAAGCCGCCACCATGGACTGCATCACCTATGCCACCTCCATGGCAGCCGGCGCCGATGCCGACATCCTGATTGAGGCGGTCTACGAGAATCTGGCACTGAAGCAGGATATTTTCAGTAAGCTGGATGCCATCGCCAAACCCGGCGCCATTCTGGCTACCAATACCTCCACCCTGGACATCAATCTGCTGGCGGATGTCACTGCCAGGCCCGAGGCGGTGCTGGGGCTGCATTTCTTCAGCCCTGCCAACGTCATGCCTTTGCTGGAAGTGGTCCGTACCGGCAAGACGGCGGATCAAACCTTGGTTACGGCTCTGGCCCTGGCCAAACCACTGCGCAAAACGCCGGTGGTCTCAGGGGTGTGCTATGGCTTCATCGGCAACCGCATGATGGAAGGCTATGCCCGGGAAGCCGAGCGCCTGACCTTGGAGGGAGCCACGCCAGCCTTCGTGGATTCGGCGCTGGAGGACTTCGGCATGGCCATGGGCATCCTCAAGGTCTTCGACATGGCGGGAGTCGACGTGGGGGTGAAAGTGCGCCAGGCCAATCCCGGCCAATACCCCCCGGACCCCACCTATTATCAGGCCTCCCAGGCCTTGTTTGAGCATGGGCGCCTGGGGCAGAAAACCGCTGCTGGCTTCTATCGCTACAGCCCTGGTTCGCGGGTGGCGGAGGAGGATCCGGTGGCACTGGAGATCCTGCGGGAACGGGCGCGGCAGTTGGGTATTGCCCGCCGCGAAAACATCAGCCGGGAAGAAGTCGTCGAGCGTTGCCTCTACCCCCTCTTGAACGAGGGCCTGAAGATATTGGAGGAGGGCATCGCCCTGCGGCCGGGGGATGTTGACGTGGTCTGGGCCGCCGGTTATGGCTTCCCGCGTTTTCGAGGGGGTCCCATGTGGCATGCCGACCAGATCGGGCTTTCAACCCTGTATCAAGGGATGTTGAAATACCAAGGCATCTTTGGCAGTATGCACTGGTCTCCGGCACCCCTGTTGGAAGAGTTGGTGTCGAAAAATCAAACGCTTGCCGAATGGCATGCAACAAGGAACCAGGAATAGTGACAAAATCAGCCCAGATTCCCGTTGAGCGCAAGACCGAGAGCACCCAGGCAACACCCCCCACAGAAAACAAACAAGATACCGGCCTGGATGCTTCCATCCTTGAAAACAAGCTGGGCTATCAGGTAAGAATGTTGGATCGGATCATGACCCGGGATTTCACCCAGGATGTGGGCATGACCCGGGTACAGTTTTCGGTGTTCAGCCTTGTTGCCACCAATGAGAACCTGTCCCAGGCTGAAGTGGGGGAAGCACTGTTCATGGATCGGGCCTCCACCATGGCCATTATCAACAAGTTGGAAGATGCGGGCTTGATCAAGCGCACCAAGTCTCCCCACGACAAGCGCATGCATGCCTTGCAGTTGACCCCGCAGGGCCGGGAACAATTTCCCGAGATCAACCGCAGGGTCAATGCTCACGAGGAGGTCTTCAGAGAGTTGTTGACGCCTTCCGAGTTGGAAAGCTTTTTCAAGTGTTTGTGGAAGTTGCGCAAGTAGCGAATCTGCTTGAATCTGCGGTGCGTGTTCAGCTGCGGCTCTTGGCTCTTGATAGTGCCACAGCCTGAGTTATGGCGGCTCTGTTCCAGTATTCGAGTCATCGTCTGATGAGAGCCGTACCCGTTATCACTCCCCAAGAAGCTGCCGTAATTGTCAAAGACGGCGATACCCTGTTCGCCGGTGGTTTCGGCATGACCGGCAATCCGGTGCATTTGCTGCATGCCCTGGCAGCGACTCAAACCCGCAATCTGACCTTCATCGGCAACAACGTCGGTGAACCCGGCCTGGGAGGCGGGCGCTTGTTGCGCAATGGCCAGATCCGCAAAATGATTGGCTCTTTTTTCACCAGCAATCCCGATGCCGTGGTCGCGGCTCAGTCCGGGCAAGTGGAATATCAACTGCTGCCACAGGGTACTCTGGCGGAAGCCATTCGCGCCGGGGGTGCCGGGCTAGGTGGTGTCTACACACCCACCGCCCATGGCACGCCCCTGGCCGAGGGCAAGGAAACCCGCGTCATCGATGGCATTGAATATGTGTTCGAACCTGCGTTGCGCGCCAATGTGGCCTTCATCCGTGCCTGGAAAGCTGATACTGCCGGCAATCTGCAGTACCGCATGACGGAACAGAACTTCAACCGCGCCATGGCCACGGCCGCTGATCTGGTGATTGCCGAAGTGGAACATCTGGTGCCCGTGGGTGAACTGGCGCCGGAGCACATCCACACACCGGCATGCTTCGTGGACTACCTGGTCCAGGCCCATGTGTCGCCAGCGGATCTGGGGTCCTCGGCATCAGTCATGGCCAGTGGCAAGAAGGCCGACGATTGGCGTGTGCGCATCGCCCGCCGGGTATATGCGGCATTGCAGCCTGGAGACGTGGTGAATCTGGGTGTCGGCATCCCCACCCTGGTGGCGGACTTCATCAGCGAGGATGATGGCATCGTGCTGCATTCCGAAAACGGCATGCTGGGCGTTGGTCCGGCTCCGGCGGCAGGTGCCGGCGCCATGGATTACCCGGTCAATGCCGGCAAGGTTCCGGTCACCGCCCTCAAGGGCAGCAGCTATTTCGACAGTGCCGATTCCTTCGCCATGATCCGTGGCGGCCATATTGATGTTGCGGTGATGGGGGGCTTGCAGGTGGATGCCCAGGGTAATCTGGCCAATTGGGCGATTCCCGGCAAGCCCTTGCTTGGCGTTGGCGGTGCCATGGACCTGGCCCACGGCGCCAGAAAACTCATCATTACCATGCAACACACCACGCCCCAGGGCCGCAGCAAGATCGTGCCCATGTGCGACCTGCCGCTGACAGGCAGGGCATGCGTGGACATGATCGTCACCGAGCTGGCGGTTTTCGAGTTTCGTGATGGCAGGCTTTGCCTGGTGGAACTGATGCCCGATGTCACTTTCGAGGTTGTGAAGCACAACACGGCAGCCGCTTTCGTGGATGCCAGAGCTTGAATGCTGGCACGGCCAACCAAGCAATGACGTGCCCGACTGGCAGCCAGGCCATCCTTGGCATGCTTTAACGGCCTGTTGGAAATGGTTTTCCAACAGACTGTTAATAAGTTTTCATATCAATTCAATTCATTTAAAGCCTGAATCACTTTCCCTCCCTAGCATTTCCCTGATGCGCTGAAATGGCCAGCTCCGTAATGGAGGCTTGCCGTCAGTGTATTTCTGCCCACCAAAAAAGGGTGAGGTGGGTGTTTTGCAGTCACAGGCACTGAAGCCTGTTATTGCACATTCAATCGATGACAGGGGGCAACGATAATGAGCAGACCGACAACCTTGACTCACAAGAAATCACTCGTTCTGTATATGGCGGCAATCACCACGGGATTGATTGCCAATCCGTTGGTACATGCACAGCAACAGGGGCAGCAAAGCGAGGCGGCTTCCACCTCGCTTGATGAAATCACCGTCACCGGGTCCCGCATCCGTCAAACCGATGGCATGGCAACGCCGACGCCGGTCACGGTGGTGACCCCCGAAGAACTCAACAGTTTCGACCCCGGCGGTACCGTGGCGGAACAACTGGATGCCCTGCCGCAGTTTTTCAGCACTGTCACCGCGCAGCGCAGTTTCGGCTCGCTGGCCTTCACCGTGGGCAGCTTTCTCAACATGCGCGGTCTCGGCAGCCAGCGCACCCTGGTACTGTTGGACGGTGCCCGCATGGCCCCAGGTGACAAACGCGGCCCGGTCAACGTGGATACCTTCCCCACGGCGTTGGTGCGTACCGTCGATGTGGTCACCGGCGGCGCCTCGGCGGCCTATGGCGCGGATGCATTGGGCGGGGTGACCAACTTTATTATCGACCGAGAATTCCAGGGGCTCAAAATCGATGCCGGTACCGGCATTTCGGAATTCGGCGATGGTTTTCGCGCCAATGCCAGTATTGCTGGCGGTTTCAAGGTAGGTGACCGGCTCAATGTCATCGCCTCGGTGGAGGCGCGGCAGATCGACCAGATCATCCGCGACACCTCTGAGCTGGACCCCAGCTGGTATCGCCGCTGGGGTTTTGTCACCAATCCGGCATGGGCGCCCGGGGCGCCGCCAGGGGTGCCGCAGCGGCTCACGGTACCGGATGTTGCCCAGACCGACCGCCATCCCTATGGCATGATCATGGGCACGGGAACCGCTCTTGATGGCATGGTGTTCAACCGTGAAGGCAATGGAGTTGGCCCATTCCGCGCCGGCCCTCTCACCTCCATGAGCGGCCCTGGCACCACCCGCACCACCTCGGGAGGGCCGGAGGCGGATCTGGCTTACAAGGCTTATCTGGGACCAGGGCAGGGTTCTGAAGTGGTGGGCCGTTCCATCTTCACCGCGGCGCAATACCAGTTCACCGACAGGTTTTCTGCCTATGTCCAGGGAATCGTAGGTCGCTCCGAGTCCAATGGGGTGAATGACCGCGGCTCTGTCACCGGCATCACCATGACCTCCATCTGGGCGCCACGCATTGCCGTCGACAATGCCTATTTGCCGGATTATGTTCGTGAGACTCTGCAGGCGGCGGGACGCAGTGAATTCGTGTTGAGTCGCGAAGGAGCCTTCAGGGGGGTGCCTGAAATCGGCATAGACTCAGTTGACCGCAATACTTTCACCACCCAGACCTATACCTTGGGTTTCAGTTACGACTTGCCCGGTACCTGGGAAGTGTCGGGCAATTTTTCGCGTGGCCAGACCGAGCGCCTGACCCATACCTATAACATGAACCGGATCGATCGCATTGCCCTGGCCATGGATGCGGTCGTGCATCCAGAGACCGGCAATATCGTCTGCCGCGTCAACCTTCCCCAATATTCGCCCACGGAAGCGCAACTACGGGCTGCCATGATCGGCACCACCCTGACCAACTCCCGCACGGCGTCCGATCCCGTGCCACAGCCCTTGGAAGCCCCTATCGGCTTGGATGGCACCGTGGAAGGCTGTGTGCCTTTCAATGTCATGGGCTACGGCAATATCAGCCAGGATGCAATCGACTATGTGGGCACATTGAAGAAATCCGTGGGCATTGTTGAACAAGACTTCGCCGAAGTCGTGGCTACAGGCGAGCTTTTTCAAGGCTGGGGCTATGGCCCGGTCTCCATGGCCGCGGGTCTGACCTGGCGTGATTCCAGCTTTACCGATGAGGCTTATCCCGAGGGCGTGGATGCCATGGGGCCGCCAATCAACGTGCCAGCGCTGGGTATCCGTGGCATCGCGCCTGGCTACAGTGGGGGCAGTCCCAACTTGCACAAGTTCTCCACGGTGCCCAGGATCAGCGGTGCCTATCATGTGTGGGAATATTTCGCCGAGGTGCAGGCACCATTCTGGGAGTCGGCCTCGGGGCAACAGCGCGTGGGTGGCTCTGTGGCTTTCCGCCAGTCCCGTTACAACATCAGCGGTGCCGTGGAGGCCTGGAAAGTGGGCATGGAGTTCCAGGTGATGGAAGGCCTGCGCTTGCGCGCCACCCAGTCCCGCGACGTGCGCGAGGCCACCTTTTCCGAGCGTTTCGATGCCCAGGGAGGTGGTGGCAATGTCAATGATCCGGAAAACAACGGCGAAACCAATGCCATTACAGTGGTGGCCTCGGGAAATCCCAATCTGCGGCCAGAGGTTGCCGATACCACCGTGGTAGGGATGGTGTTCGAGCCTCAGTGGCAATGGGCCCAGGGGCTGTCGATGTCGGCCGATTGGTATGAAGTGGACATTGCCGACGCCATCTCCCAGATTACCCAGCAGGATGTGGTTGACCGTTGTTTCCAGGGGATCGCGGAGCAGTGTGCCAATATCGAGCGTGATCCCGCCACCGGCGGCATCACCAGGGTATTCCGGCGCTTCTTCAACCAGGACAAGGCGATCGTGGAGGGCGTCGACTTTGAAGTGGGTTACCGCATGCAACCCAACTTCTTCAACGATCGTTTGGAAACCTTCAATCTGCGTCTGCTGGGAGGCAAGTTGCTGACCCGCCAGGATATCGCCGCCAATGGCACGGTCAGCAACCTGCTGGACCAATACACACCGTTCCCCAAACTCACCGGCAATGTGACGGCTACCTATGGCGTGGGATCATGGTCATTCCAGTTGCAGATGCGACATATAGCCGGCGACAAGCTGAATCGTACCTGGGTGGAGGGTGTCGATGTGGATCGCAATTGGGTATCTTCCTCTACCTGGTGGAATGGCACCCTCCGTTATTCCAGCGAGTTGAGCTCGGGGGCCAGGTGGAATGTGGGTTTCAACGTGTTGAACCTGTTTGACAAGAATCCACCGACGATACCAAGTACAACTGGTACTCAAGGAGCAGGTAATCAGTACGACATATTCGGCCGACGCTACAACCTCAGCCTCAACATGCAGCTCTGAGTAAGAGGGGAGTCAATCTACTTGCTGAATCAGCAAGAGAAAAGGGCCTTCGGGCCCTTTTTTATTTCAGGGAGTCTCTGATTGGCAGGCTGTTGGAGAGCTGCTTTTAACATGCTGTTAATAAAAGATTACCCAGGTGGCAAAACCCAGGTTTGACATGTCGCGACAGAACGGCGTATAAACCTGAGCAGGGAGGGGGGGTCTCTTTTCAATCGCTCATTTAATAACAAGGTATTCCCTTCCAGGATTGATAGAAAAATAAAATCAATCATCAAAACTCAATAGATTTTCAAGGTTGTGGGGGCTAGGAAGTTGAGTTTCAAATACCAGTTTCTTGGATATTCGGTCGATTCCTGCCAAAGAAAACTCTTCGATCCAGATGGCAGGCCTGTCAGATTGAGTTCTCGGGCCTATGATGCCCTGCTTTACCTTCTGGAAAATCATGGCACGACACTGTCTAAGTCTCAAATCATGCAGGCTGTGTGGGGCTCTTCCGTGGTGGAGGAAAACAATCTGAACCAGGCTGTGTTCAGTTTGCGGAGAATTTTCGGAGACAGCAAAAATGACAGCCGCTTCATCATGACGGTTCCTGGCAGAGGCTACTGCTTCATCGCCCCGGTAAATGTTTGTGACCACAATGTGTCCATGCAACCCCATAATGAAACCAGTGGACATGAGTGGCAAGAGTCCCAGCCAGTAGCTGCCGGTATGCGAGGTGCTTATCCATTATTGTTTTATTCTTTCTTGTTGCTGTTTTTCTTGGCAAATTGGTATGTCACAAAAGTTGCGACACCCAGAACCATGGAAGCAATTGATGGTCTGGCCACTTCCGGTGAGGCGAGGATGCAGGTCATCGGCAGGCTCAGAAACTCAGTGGCAGTACTTCCCTTTACGATCGTTAACTCCAGTGGTGGTGAAGATATTTTCAGTGTGGGCTTGCATGACGAGCTGATCAGTCAATTGTCGAAGATCGGCAGCATAAATGTGATCTCCCGTAACAGCATACGGTCAATGGTGGATCAAGGTTATTCCCTTGAGGCAATCGGTAGATTGCTGAAAGTGGAGTCTTTTCTCAGTGGCAGTGTCATCAAGGCCGACAGCACCACAAGAATCATCATGGAGATGCATGATGCCAGCAGTGGCATCACACTGTGGTCAGATCACTATGATGTCGACCAGCAGGATCTGCTTGAAATGTTTTCCGTACAAAGCGAGATCGCCATCAACGCGGCGCAGGCGCTCATGGCCAAGGTCAAGTGGTATGAGCGGGAAAGCCTTGCCGTGATTCCCACCAGATCGGCTGATGCCTATCGTTATCAGTTGTATGCAAGATTGGCCCGTTATGAGCAGGATTTTCGTGGCGAGTGGGAGTTCTCGCGTCAGGCGATCCTCGCGGACCCGGATTACTACGAAGCCAACGCCAGTTTTTCATCAGCCAACACCGTGCTGGTGTCCAATCCTCTACCTGGCATGACCAGACTCCAGCATCAGCACCTGGCGCTCAGCAGTGCCGAAAAGCTGATTGCGCTGAATCCCGGCAACAGCAGAGGATATGCGTTGAAGGCAATTGCGCAGGGCACGGCAGGAGACTGGCAAGGAGTTCTTGAGCAAGTCTACAGTCTCCGTGACATGAACGCACCGCTGTCGAGTATGAATGAGATAGCCTTGTTGATGCTCTCACTTGGAGATTTTGATCGTGCCATAGAAATTTACCAGGCCAACCTGATGATCGAACCCTTGAATCTTTATGCCAGGGGCTTCCTCATGCTTGCCTTGGAACTGGCTGGCCGTCGCGAGGAAGCGCGGCGTGAGTATGCCAATGGAGAAGGTTTCAGCGCGACGTGGTGGGGTGATACTGTCAACATTTTTCTATCTCTCGGGCGCAATGAATCCTTGCAGGATGTGGATCAATTGCGGCGTGTATCGGATGATTTGAAGGTGCTGTTGCACGATGTGCATGATGATGACCTGCTGAGGCAGGGAGTGCACAAATATCAAGAGATGAAGAATGACACTCCTTCAGGTGCAATACTTTATGCAGCGCTTGCATCTCATTTGGGCGAGCATGAACTGGCGGTGGAATACCTGCGCTCGGCACTCACCGATAACTGGAGTAATCTGTTCTGGAGTTGGCTGCCAGTATTTGATGAGACCAGGAAACTCCAGGCGTTCAGAGAGTTACTCAGGGACTCTGGTATCGTGTCCCACTGGAAAAGACATGGCTGGCCAGTGGTCTGTCAGTCAGATAACGGCGATGAGTTCAGATGTGATTGGACCGCGGCCATGGTAGAGACAGGATCATTGGAATATCTCCCTGGGGCTTTATGAATGACTTGTTGCCTGGGTATGGAATAAAACTCTCGGCCATGGCCGTTCCTGCCCTTGCGCCGAATACTTGTGCAATATCCCGCCTGGCCCGGTGTGTTTTTAGCAGATGAGACATTTCACTCTCTCCTGACAGCGTAAAGTTCGAATGCTCATGATCTACGTTGAAGAGATGAGAAGGCAGCGCCTTATGTTTCTTTCCAGATATTTGTATTGTCACCACTTTTATCTATCGCAGATGAACTGTGCCAGACCTCGGTTGTCCAGCATCATCGCTGATGATGTCATGGTGATGTTGATATCAGTGAAAACCAATACTTGAGTGATGCCACGATGAATGAAACGGGAGTACTAGATGCAATCAATGACTAAACTGTTTTTCTATGGTCTGCTCTCCAGCAGCGTTATATCGATCGCATGTGCTCAGCCGTATCGTGGGCAGGGTAAAAGCCTTGCCGATACCATAGGGCGCATCGGAGATAGTGAAACCGTGCTCCTTGTTGCACGTCCGGAGCAGATTGATCATGACTTCATCATCCCCGCCAATATAGGCTTGAAATTCTTGCCCAATGGCAGGATAGACCTGAACAATGGGGCTACGCTTAGCATCGGTGGCACACTGGAGGCGCCATTTTCGCAGATGATTTTTAATGTTCAAGATGAGAATTCGGTGATACTTGCTCCCCAGGTCGCGGTTGTGTCCCCAAATTGGTTCGGTGCCACCCCTGATGATGCCAGCAACGATACCAGGGCATTCAGATTGACAGCGAATTTCATCAATCGTCGTGGTGGTGGCACGGTCAGTTTCGTGCCGGGTACTTACATCGTTGGTGAACAGTACCTGGCTGGCAGACCGGGGGGTGGCAATGATTTCATGGCAGGACCTTGTTCATGGTGTTCACTGCCCATCATGCATATCCAGAACACGACAGACCCTGTGTTTATTCAGGGTAATGGTGCTGTCATGCGCGCCGCTGATGGCTTGCGCTATGGTGCTTTTGACCCATTGACTGGAGCACCAAAGATGACAACTGCTCCTTACACCGTGTTTGTTGATCGTGCCATTGCATATTGGGGTATGGTGCAACTGACCAATAACCTAGGGCCGGTGAGGGTAGAGAACCTTGAACTGGATGGCAATATTTTCAACATTGAATTGGGAGGTGAATGGGGAGACACGGGAAGACAGTTGGCGGCGTATGGCATACGGGCCTATGAAAACGATTATCTGGAAATCATTAATGTGCATACTCATCATCATGCATTGGACGGTGTCTACCTGGGCTATCGAGGATTCACTGAACTATCTCCAGACGCACCTCACC
>JBJHAY010000062.1:0-12937 GCA_050485205.1 Gammaproteobacteria bacterium | reverse complement strand
GCCGAACGCTACACTGAATACAAGCAGCAGGAACGCGATCTCACCGCCCAGGTCAATGCCCGCAAGTGGCAGGCCCTGGACCATGAGATCAGTGAGGGCCAGAAGGCCATCGGCGGCCTGGAAGTGGAATTGGAAGCCAGCATCGCCGAGCAGCGCGCCCTGGATGCCCGCATTGAACAGCAACGGGTGGACAGTACCGACATCAATGACACCTATCGCGAAGTGCAGGCCAGTTTCTACAGTCTGGGCAGCGAGATCGTGCGTCTGGAGCAGGGCATCGAGTATCAGAAGCAGCGCCGTCTGCAACTGGAGCAGGACCTGCGCCAGACCGGGGAATCTCTGGAGCGGGCGCGCGAGGAATTGCAGCAGGATCTGGACAAGATGGCAGTGCTCGACGAGGAACTGAGCCTGGTGGAGCCGGAACTGGAAGATGCCAAGATGCAGGAGGAGGAATCGGTGCAGGCCCAGGAGGCTGCCGAGGAAGCCATGACCGGCTGGCAGCAGGAGTGGGACCAGTTCAACGCCACCGCCGCCACTGCCACCCGCAACGCCGAGGTGGAGCAGCAGCGCATCAAGCATCTGGAGAACATCGTCGAGCGCGGCCTTAGCCGCAAGCAGAATCTGGAACAGGAACGCCAGGGTTTGGTGGCCGGTCCCGAGGAAGAGGAAATCGCCACTCTGGACGAGGCTCTGCTGATGCTGGGCGAGCAACAGGAGCAGGCTCAGGCCCACAATGACGATATCAACGAGCAGATCGAGGCCTGCCGCCGCGACCTGCAATCCCTGGCCAATGATCTTTCCCACGGTCGTGCCGCCGCGCAACGCCTGCAGGGCCGCAAGTCATCCCTGGAAGCCCTGCAACAGGCCGCGCTGGGCAAGCAGGGCGGGGGAGCGATTCAATGGCTGCAACAACATGGCTTGGGCGGCAACCCGCGCCTGGTGGATGGCATCAAGGTCAACAAGGGCTGGGAAACCGCGGTGGAAACCGTGTTCGGCGATCACTTGCAGGCTGTCTGCGTCGATGGTCTGTCGGCACTGGATGCGGCCCTGGCCGGTTTCAGCGAGGGCAACCTGACCCTGTTGGACACCGCTGCCGGCGCTGGCAGTGCCCCGGTAAATGCTGGCCTCGCCGACATGGCCCTGGCGGTCCAGGTCAGTGCAAGCCAGGCCGTGGATGCCCTGTTGGCGGGTATCTACTGTGCTGATGATCTGGCCAGCGCTCTCGACCTGCGTCAGCAACTGCAAGCCCATGAGTCGGTGATCACCCGCGATGGCATCTGGCTCGGCCCCAACTGGCTGCGTCTGGCCCGCGGCTTCGATGAGAGCGCCGGCATGATCCAGCGTCAGGAGGAATTGGCCGGGCTGGAACTGGAAATCGCCGCCGCCGAAGAAGCCAATGCCAGCCTGGGCGAGCGTCAGGAACAGCAGCAGCAAAGACTGCGCGCGCTGGAACAAGAGAAGGAAGAATGCCTGCGCCAGCTCTCCGCCCTCAACCGCGAGATCAGTGACAAAAATGCCAGCCGCGCTGGCAAGCTGCTGAAGATCGAACAGGTCAGCGAACGTCGCAAGCGCCTCAACCACGAGTTGGGCGAACTCGACAAACAACTGGCGCTGGAGCGTGACAACATCGCCCAGTCCCGGGTCGCCCTGCAAAAGGCCCTGGATGGCATGGCCGATGACAATGCGCGCCGCGAAGACCTGTTGCGCAGCCGCGACGAATACCGCTCAGTGCTGGACCGCGCGCGCCAGAAAGCCCGCCACGACAAGGACCATGGTCATCAGTTGGCGCTGCGTTTCCAAACCCTCAAGGCCCAGCTCAGCTCTCTCAATACTGCCCTGGAACGGGTCAATGCCCAGGTCAAATCCCTTGAACTGCGTGATGGCCAACTGCGTGAAAGTCTCAAGCAGGTGGACGAACCCCTGCCGGCCTTGCGCGCCTCCCTGGAACAAAAACTGGCTGCCCGCGTGGAGGTGGAAGCCCGCCTCAATGAAGTCAAGAGCAAGGTGGACGCCCTCGATCACGACATGCGTGGCCTGGAGAAACAGCGCACCCAGGCCCAGGAAAGCACCAGCCGCATTCGCGACCAGTTGGTGGGCAGGCGCCTCGGCATTGAGGGCGCCACCGTGAAGCGCGCCGCCCTTGCCGATCAGGTGCGGGAAGCCGGCTATGATCTCAACACCGTGGTGGCCAACCTGGACCCCGAGCAGAACCTGGGTTTCTGCGAGCAGGAACTGGAAAACCTGGGTCAGCGCATCCAGCGCCTCGGTCCCATCAACTTGGCGGCCATCGACGAATACGCCACCCAGAGCGAGCGCAAGCACTACCTGGATGCCCAGAACGACGACCTGGAAAAGGCCCTGACCACCCTGGAAAATGCCATCCGCAAGATCGACAAGGAAACCCGTACCCGCTTCAAGGAAACCTTCGATCAGATCAATCACGGCTTGCAGGAACTGTTTCCCAAGGTGTTTGGTGGTGGCCATGCCTATCTCGACATGATTGGCGAGGACTTGCTGGACACTGGCGTTGCCATCATGGCGCGGCCGCCGGGCAAGAAAAACAGCACCATTCACTTGCTTTCCGGGGGCGAGAAGGCCATGACCGCCATAGCCCTGGTGTTCTCCATCTTCCAGCTCAATCCTTCGCCCTTCTGTATGCTGGACGAGGTGGATGCGCCCCTGGACGACGCCAACGTCGGTCGTTATGCCAGGCTGGTAGAAGAAATGTCGAATGTTGTACAGTTCATCTTCATTACCCATAATCGGATCACCATGGAGGCGGCCAATCAGCTACTGGGGGTAACCATGCATGAGCCGGGTGTCTCCCGCATCGTCGATGTCGACGTGGCCGAAGCCGCGGAGTTGGCGGCCATGTAGGTGCCTGCCTTGCAGGTGGAGGATTCTTGTCACGGGCAGGGCTCGCTCCTGCAAGGACAGAGGCTTCAAGGGATGGGGTTGAGGCAGGTAAGCAGGGAGGGTTGTTCAGTTGTATCAATCAAGGCGGAATCAATAATTGATCATGGAAATGAGAGAGTGGTTGTTCATTATCGTGATTGCGGCCATCGTGCTGATCCTGCTCGATGGTTTCCGCCGCAAGCGGAAAGAGCGCAACAAGGTGCGCATGAAACTGGAAAAAAAGTTGCCGGAACCGCTACCGGACGAAGAAGAAGAATGGAATTCGGAACTTCCCAATGGAGGTGCCCGCTCAATACCACGACGTGGCGCGCCGCCGGATATCAGAGAGATTCGACAGAAGCTGTCTGAAAACGGTAAGAGCCGTATCAAGGAGATCCGCGCCAGCGGAAAGCATCCTCACCTTGCTGCCAGCGCGGCGGTCCCAGTGTTGATGGATTCGGTCGAGCTTCCCCCGGAATCCCTGCAGACCAGCCCTGGCCAGTGCGCATCCATGCAAGCCAGCCCAGATACCTCATTCCCGCCCCCGCGCGAGGAAGCATCACCGGTTTACATTCACCCCAGGCAAGAGAGTGAGCAGGAGGAAGATGCAACCATGACCGACGCGGAAATACTTGAAACTGGCTATGGCTCGCGCCAGGTGCCGCCACCCATGGCGAGTTCCAGGCGTCGCCATGATGACGACTACGACGACGATGATGACGACCTCGATGATTATGATGACGAGGATGAGGACATCGACGACGACGATGACGCCGAAGTCTTCGAGGACGAGGACATCGTGCCCTATGAGGACGACGAAGAGGACGAGGATACCTTCAGGCGTCCCTATCGCCGTCCCGCCTATGACGACGATGATGATGACTACGACGATGAAGACGAAGACGAGGATGACTACGAAGACGAGGATGACCTCGACGAGTATGAGGATGACGACTTCGACGATGACGAAGATGATGGCTACCGCTTCAAGCAAGGCCAGGGTGGGCAGCGCATAGAGCCCACCTTTGGCGCTGCCGCCGAGCCCTATCAGGAGGAGGTGATGGCGGAAGAAAGCTTCAAGGCCGGAGAGCGCATCGCGCACACTCGTGGGGCCCAAGCTGAGTTGCCTTTCGATGATACCCCGATTCTGGGGGAAAAGACCGCCAAGGCCGCCGCCAGCAAGGCCATGGGCGCGGCATCAGCGGTAAAGGCTGGACTGTCTTCGGTGTTTTCCCGCAAGCGTGCATCTCAGCAGATTGAGGATGACGGCAGTGATGGGGACGACAACATAGTGTTGTCGGAACAGGCCGCTCATGTCGACCACACTGGTGATGAAGATGATCCTTTGTTCAGCACTGCCCCGGCTTCCCGATCACCGGGACCTGCGCCCAGGCACGTCCCAAATCCACTACCCGCCGTCGACGAAGTGAAGACCAAGTCTCCCGAACCCGCGCCGCCGCCGGAACCCGCTGCCGCCCCGGAAGAGGTCATCATCATCAATGTCATGGCCCGTCCGGGCGAATTATTTCAGGGCAGCGATTTGTTGCCGGTGCTTTTGGACCAGGACATGCGTCTGGGACATATGAGCATCTTCCATCGTCATGCCGAACGACAGAGCCAGGGGCCGGTGATGTTCAGCATGGCCAACATGGTCAAGCCGGGCACCTTCAGCATGAGCGGGATGGCTGACTTCACTACGCCAGGTGTGTGTTTTTTCCTGCAATTGCCCAGCCGTCTCGACCACATGGAAAGTTTCAATGCCATGCTGAAAGCCGCCACCGCCGTGCGTGATGCCCTGGGCGGCGAACTCAAGGATGAAAACCGCAGCGTCTTTACTCGCCAGACCATTGAGCATTGCCGTCAGCGCATCAGCGACTTCGAACTCAAGCAACTCTCCAAGAAACAATCCCTATGAGCGATGCCTCCAAGGCACTGCTCGAGGAACTGGCCGGCCTGCGCGAGACCATCGAGCATCACAATCGGCTGTATCATCAACTTGATCGTCCGGCCATCACCGATCAAGAGTTCGACCGCCTGTTCGACCGCCTGCTGGCGATAGAGGCCGCTCATCCCGAACTGATTACCCCTGATTCTCCCAGTCAGCGAGTAGGCAGCGCCCCAGTTGAAGGCTTTGCCCAGGTGCGCCACGAGATTCCCATGTTGTCGCTGGACAAGGTTTTCAGCGATGAGGATCTGGAGCGTTTCGAAACACGCATCATCAAGCGTTTAGATACCATAAATTCAATAAATTACAGCTGTGAGCCAAAGATAGACGGGGTAGCTGTCAGCCTTTTGTATGAGAATCGTGTCCTCGTGCGCGCAGCGACACGCGGCGATGGCGGCACTGGCGAGGACATCACCCACAATGCTCGTACCATCGCCGACATCCCGCTGCGCCTGCATGGAGAAGGGATTCCGGGTCGGCTCGAGGTGAGGGGCGAAATCTACATGACACGTTCAGGTTTCGCGCGCATGAACCAGGAGGCCGAGAGCCAGGGAGAGCGTACTTTCGTCAATCCGCGCAATGCCGCCGCCGGCACACTGCGGCAATTGGACTCACGGATAACCGCGCGCCGCCCGCTGACTATTTTTTGCTACAGCACCGGATTGGTGGAGCAGGGAACCTTGCCGGATCGGCTCAGTGACATTCTTGATTTGCTGGGTGCCTGGGGTTTGCGGGTCAATCCGGAGCGCAAGGTAGTGTCAGGCATCGCTGCCTGTGAGGCCTATGCCCGCGATCTGCTGGCGCGTCGTGACAGTCTTGACTATGAAATCGATGGCGTGGTGATCAAGGTGGACAGTGGCCGTTTGCAGCAAGACCTGGGCATGAATGCCCGCACGCCACGCTGGGCCATGGCCTACAAATTCCCCGCCGAGGAAGTCTCCACCACCTTGTTGGATGTGGAATTCCAGGTGGGTCGTACCGGAGCCATCACCCCGGTGGCGCGACTGGAGCCGGTCTTCGTTGGTGGCGTCACGGTCAGTAACGCCACACTGCACAACATGGATGAGGTGCGCCGTCTCGGGATTCGCATTGGTGATCGCGTGGTGGTGCGCCGCGCTGGCGACGTCATCCCTCAAATTGTTCGCCGTGTGTCCGTTGTTGATAGCGAGATCATGTCGCATGGAGAACCGGCTCTTGCAGAGGCAGGCTTACCTCCAGCAGAAGCGAGCTCTGCTCACGTCGGGATGGTGTCGCCTGCAGGGCAGGTTTCTACAGAGATCGTGGCCCCTAGTCACTGCCCCGTTTGTGGCTCGGAGGTGGAGCATCTGGAAGAAGAAGTGTTGATCCGCTGCACTGGCGGCCTGTTCTGTGGCGCCCAGCGGGTACAGTCGCTGATCCATTTCGCCAGCCGCGGTGCCTTCGACATCGAAGGACTGGGCACCAAGCTGGTGCAGCAACTGGTGGACAAAAACCTGGTCCACAGCGTCGCCGACCTGTTCCGCCTAGATCAGGATACCCTGGCGGACCTGGAGCGCATGGGCGCCAAGTCCGCCGCCAATCTGGTGGGGGCACTGGAGCGCAGCAAGCGTATCAGTCTGGCCCGTTTCCTGTTCGCGCTGGGAATACGAGAAGTAGGTGAGGCCACCGCCCAGGCACTGGCCAATCACTTCGGTTCCCTGGAGGCGGTCATGGCGGCGGACGAAGAAGCTTTGGTGTCGGTGCCGGATGTGGGCAAGGTGGTGGCGGCCCACATTGCGCATTTCTTTGCCGAAGCCCATAACCGTGAGGTTATTGAGGATCTGTTGGCGGCAGGGGTCACAGTGGAGACTGTTGCGGTGCGGCAAGCAGGGCAAGGCCCCCTGGAGGGTCAGACCTGGGTGCTTACCGGAACCCTGGAGAGCATGAGTCGCGACGAAGCCAAGCAGCGCCTGCAAGCCTTGGGTGCCAAGGTGGCGGGTAGCGTGTCCGCCAAGACCACCTGCGTGGTGGCCGGGCCCGGTGCCGGCACCAAGCTGGCCAAGGCAGAGGAGCTTGGCATCACGGTCATAGACGAGCCGGCCCTGTTACGACTCCTCCTGTAGTCCTCTGCGGCAAGATTTGGGTGACAGCCCGGCTCATCTGTGTACAATGAGCGCCATGAACGCAGTCAAAGCCTCCAGTTTTGCAGTGATCCTGGGACTTCTCGCCTCCTGCGCTTCAACTCCCCCCCAAAATACCACCGATGTCTGCAGCATGTTCGATGAACGCCGCAACTGGTACAAGGCAGCCACCCGCGCGGAAAAACGCTGGGATGTGCCGGTGCATGTGTCCATGGCCTTCATCCACCAGGAGTCTTCGTTCCAGGGCCGGGCACGGCCGCCGCGCAAGAAGTATCTGGGGTTCATCCCCGGACCTCGGCCCTCAACAGCCTTCGGCTATGCCCAGGCCCTTGATACCACCTGGAATGAGTACAAGCAGCAGGCCGGGCGCTGGAATGCCAACCGCGCCAACTTCTCCGATGCTGTCGACTTCATCGGTTGGTACAACAGCAATAGTTACCGCCGCAATGGCATTGGCCGCGATGATGCCTACAATCTCTACCTGGCCTATCACGAAGGTCATGGTGGCTTCAGCCGTGGTACCTACCAGAACAAGGGCTGGCTGCAGGATGCCGCCCGCCGGGTGCAATCGAATTCCTCCCAATATCAGCGCCAATACCAGCAGTGCGAGGCCAGATTGGGCCGTAACTGGTTCCTGCGCCTTTTCTCCTAGCCACTCCATGACATTGTTTCAGTTGACTGATGCGCAAGCTGTCTGCCGCAGGGATGAACGGGCGCAAAGCTTGGGCGTGAGCGGAGCGTCGGCATGACCTGGTGGGGTAAAGTCATGGGTGGCGCCTTCGGCTTCATGCTCGGCGGCCCCCTTGGCGCGGTCTTGGGCACGGCACTGGGCCATCACTTCGACCGCGGCATGCGTGGCATCAGCGTTGGCGACGAGGGTGAGGTGGAGCGGGTGCAGACCGCGTTCTTCACCGCCACTTTCAGCATGATGGGGCATCTGGCGAAGGCCGATGGCCTGGTGTCCGCCCAGGAAATTTCGGTGGCGCGGGACATCATGCGTCAAATGCGCCTGAGTCCGGAGCAAAAACAGCTGGCCATCAAGTTGTTTGAGCAGGGCAAGCAACGCAGCTTCCCCGCCATGGATGCCCTGCATCAATTCCGCCAGGTATGCGGCCGCCGCCGCAACCTGCTGCAAATGTTCCTGGAGATACTGATTCTCACCGCCCTGGCCGATGGCCGGGTTCACCAGGCGGAGACCCTGGTGTTGCGCCACAGTGCCAAGGCCCTGGGTTTTGATGAAGCCGAGTTTCATGACATTCTGGCCCGGGTGAAAGCTCAGACCCGTTTCGAGGAAGTCCAGGGCCATGCCAGGTCGGCAGGCCAGGCCCTGGCCGCCGCATACGAAGTACTGGGCATCAGCGCCGAGGCCAGTGATGATGAAGTGAAGCGCGCCTACCGGCGCCAGATGAACCAGCACCATCCCGACAAGCTGGTGGCCAAGGGCTTGCCGCAGGAAATGATGGACATCGCCCACCAGAAGACTCAGGACATCCGCGAGGCCTACGATCTCATCCGCCAGTCCCGCGCCATGTAGCAGCCGTCACCCAGACTTTTGAGTCCTTGCCCGTGTTTTCACTATAGCCCTGGTTATGGTTTTGCGGGAGATTGGGTTGGGGGCGCCTGCAGGGCAGGTTCCTACAGGAAGTGGAGGGTTGAGAGCCAGGGGATGTCTTTTAGTGAATCGTTAAGATTGGCTTCCATTTCACTGGTTTTAAATGATTTTTTTATTTTTGCTTCGACTTCGATCTGGTCGTTCACATAGTGCAGGGTGAGTCGCTCCAGATCGTCTTCGCCGAGCCAGGGGGACCAACGCTGCAGCAGGATGCGGCGCACTTCGCCGCGCAGGGGCAGGTCGAGGTTGAGGGGGATTGCGTCCACTTCCGGGTCCACGTGGACCACCACGTCGCTGATGTCGGGGTTGTCCTGCTTGAGGATGGCAGTGAGGCGTTCTCCCAGGTAGTGGCCTTCGGAGACCGAGATGCGCGGGCTTACCCGCATGTGCAGGTCCACCAGGATCTTGCCGGCATGACGGCGGGTGCGCAGGTTGTGGATGTCCTGGACGCCGGGCAAGCTTTCCAGGCGCCGCCTGATGGCTTCCACTTCTTGCTCGGGCAGGGCGGCATCCACCAGCTCATTGAGGTTGTCCCGCACCAGCTCCCAGGCGATGTGGCCAATGATCAGGGCCACGAAGATGGCGGCCGCCAGGTCCATCCAGGCATGACCCAGCCAGGCCCCGGCGATGCCGATGACCACGGCGATGGAGGACAGGGCGTCGCTGCGGCTGTGCCAGGCGTTGGCCAGCAGAATCGAGGACTTGACCTCATCCGCCACTTTTTTGGTATAGCGGTAGATCCATTCCTTGCCCGCGATACTGGCCAGTGCCACCACCATGGCCAGTACGCCTGGGGTGGCGGGTGTGTCGCCATGCCACAGCCGCAGCAGACTTTCATAGCAGATGATGGCGGCCACGCTGAACAGCACCATGGCCAGGAACACCGTGCCCACTGTCTCGAAGCGGCCATGGCCGTAGGGGTGGCCGGCATCGGCCTGCTTGCGGGAAAAGCGCGCCACCACCAGCACGAAGGCGTCGGTCAGCAGATCGGAGAGGGAGTGGACACCATCGCTTATCAGTGCCACAGAGTTGGACAGCAGGCCCACCAGGATTTTGAGGATGCCCAGCACGAGGTCCAGCAGAGCGCCGATGAGGGTGACCTTGGTGATGGCGTGGTTGTGATGATGGTGGTCAGGGTGGTGGGACATGAGCAGATTGTAGCTGAAAGGCCACCCATGCCATCAAGGAATATCTGGCGGGCGTGACCATAAAAAAAGCCTGGCATGCGCCAGGCTTTTCTTAACGAGGATGGGCTGCTTGGCACACCATCACCACAAGCCAAGCAACCTCACTAGATCAGACTGGGGGGCTGGGATAAAAGTTCCAGGTCTCATAAAAAATTTATCGCCAGATTTTCTTTTTCCGCTTTCTTGGCTCCCGCCTTGTTGGTGACCACGCCGATGCTGGCCCGTGCCGGGTCCAGGTAGCGTTCCGCCACCGCCTTGAGGTCGTCAATGGTCACCGCCAGCACCTGGCGGCGGAAGCGCGCGCGCTGCTCCTTGGTGCGGCCGAACAACTCGTTGTGGAAGGCCTGCTTGGCGCTGCCGGCGGGTGAGGCGGGTTTGTCCAGGCTGCTGATGACGCCGAGGATGGCTTCTTCCAATTGGGCGTAGTCGTGCTTGCCTTCCAGCAGCCAGCGCACGGCGGCGTCGAAGTCGTTGAGGGTCTCGCTCAGGCGCGGATCGCGGTAGGAGAAGAAGCGGAACGAGGCGGAACTGGAGTCCTGCAGGGCGCCGCTACCATAGGCGCCACCCTGTTCGCGGATCGCCCGGTGCAGGTGACCGTTGCGCAGGAAGCCTCCCAGCACGGTGAGGGCGGCGGCGTCCGCGTGGGCAGAGGGCACGGTGGGATAGGCCTTGGCGCAGAAGTTGACTTGGGTGCTGGTGACCCAGGCTTCGCGCACGTTGCCGCGCAGGGGGGGCAGGGTGAAGGCGGGGTGGTCGGCACTGGCAGTGGTATCCGCCGCCCAGACCTTGCCGACCTTGTCCAGGAAGGACTGCTCCTGGTTGTCTTCGGCGATCAGCAGGAATTGTCGCGCCGCTGTCACCACGCGCTGGTGCAGGCGCGCCATGTTGGCAGTGAAATCGGCCAGGGCCTGGGAATCGCCGAAGGCGCGGGTCAGGGCCTTGAGTTGCTTGATGCCGGCCAGGCCTGCTTGCTGAAAGTTGAGGCCGGCCAGGGGGCTCATGCGGCTGCCCGCCAGGCTCATGGCCAGGCTGTGGCCCTGACTGGTGATGCCTTGTTCGCGGCGGCTGCAAATCTGGTCGACGATCTCGCGGATGCGCTGGTGTTCGTCGAAGCGGGGGCTCAGCAGGATGTCGCGCAGCAACTGGCTCATGGCTTGTTGGTTGTCATGCAGGGCCTTGCTGCTCAGCACCAGGTAGGCCTGCACGCACTGCTCGTCATGGGTGGCGCCGCGCATAGCGCTGTAGGCGTTGACACCGCCGCTGACGCGGGCCTGCAGGGTCTGCATTTCCAGATAGTCGCGGTGCCCGGCGCCGACTTCGGTGAGGCAGGCGGTGTAAAACGGCAGCACCTCCAGCAGCTCCGTCTCCAGGCTGGGCAGGTCAAGGATGATCTGCTGATAGCAGATACCATTGGTGCCCTGGGCATAGAAACTGGCGGGCATCTGAGCGCTGCCGCCATGAATCACCCGCTTGTTGGCGCTGGGCCACTTGATTTCGGCGGGGACGTCGCTCAGCTCCACCTTGGGCAGTATCGAGATGTCGTCCACCTGCTGCTGACGGGCTTCCAGGGCCTGGGTCTGTTGGAGGATGCGCTGCTTGTCTTCCGCTGTCAGGGCGGCGGCGATGTCGGCCAGGCGCGCCTGTTCCTCGGCGTCCTGGCGTGCCGGGAGCTCGGGGTCGGGGCGCGCGGTCAGGGTGACGCGGTGGGGATTATTGAGCAGTAATTTATTAACTAAATCAGGAATAAAGCGGTTATTTTTTATATCTTGCTTTAATTTCTCCAGCACCGGTCCGATGTCCAGTACCTGGATCGGATCGCCGCGGTGGGTGGCGCTGGAGAGACCGGTCAGGATCAGTTGCAGGCCATAGGGATAGGTGTCGCCGCTGATCTCGCGCTGATGCAGTTCCAGGGTGTGGAGGGCGGCTTCCACCTGGTCCTGGGGCACGCCATCGCGGGCCACCTGCTCCAGGGTGCGCAGCACCAGTTGCTCGAAGTCGTGGCTGACATCGGCCTTGCAGCCTTCCAGGCCGCAGATGAAGCTCATTTCGCGGTTGGAGTCCTCCAGGCCGCACAGCGGCGAGGGAGCCTTGCCCAGGGGCGTGGTTTCCAGGGCCTGCATCAGCGGGCTGGCGCTGTTGTCCAGCAACACGCTGGACAGCAGTTGTGCCTGATACAGTTCTTCAAGATTGGCGCTCTTGCCCAGCAGCCAGGCCATGACCACGTGGGTTTTCTCGCTGCTGTCCTCTTCCTCCAGGGGGTAGACTTCTTCCACTTGCAATGGCGCCTGGTAGCGCTGCTCGTCGCCGACGGCGATGTGCACGTCCAGCCGCTGGAAGTTTTTCAGCGCCAGTTCATGGAAGCGGGCCTGGTGCTCGGCGGCGGGGATGTCGCCGAAGGTCATGAAGATGGCGTTGCTGGGGTGGTAGTGGGTCTTGTAGAAGTTCAGCAGTTCCTCATAGCTCAGTGCCGGGATGTCGGCGGGATCGCCGCCGCTGTTGTAGTGATAGGTGGTGGTGGGGAACAGGTGCTTGCTCAGCAGTTGCCAGATGTAGCTGTTGGGGCTGCTCATGGCCCCCTTCATTTCGTTGAACACCACGCCCTTGTAGGTGAGCGGGCTGTCGGCATTGCCGGGCTCGCTGAATTCCAGGCGGTGGCCTTCCTGGGCAAAGTCCAGGGGATTGAGGTTGCTGAAGAACACGGCGTCCAGGTAGACCTCCAGCAGGTTGTTGAAGTCCTTGCGGTTCTGGCTGGCGAAGGGATAGGCGGTCCAGTCGCTGCTGGTGAAGGCGTTCATGAAGGTGTTCATGGAGCGCCGGATCATCATGAAGAAGGGGTCGCGCACCGGGAAGCGCTGGCTGCCGCAGAGGGCGGTGTGTTCCAGGATGTGGGCGACACCCTTGGAGTCCATGGGCACGGTGCGCAGGGCCACCAGGAATACGTTTTCCGGATTGTTGGCGGCGAGGTGGTAGTGACGGGCGCCGGTGGCGCGGTGTTCGTACTCTTCGACGCTGATGTTGAGCGTGTCGAGGTGGTGGCTGCGCAGGTGCTGGAAGGGGGTGGAGTCCTGGTGCTGCATGAGATCCCTGGTGGTTGGTGATGGATGCCAGCGATTATAGCACCAGCCGCGCACGGCGGCTCTCCCTGTAGGAGCGAGCCCTGCTCGCGACAGACAATGTCGGGTCGCCTGCAGGGCAGGCT
>JBJHAY010000061.1:6052-13021 GCA_050485205.1 Gammaproteobacteria bacterium | reverse complement strand
GCATAGAGCAAGGCTGTCTTGGCGCCGGGAACCGGGGCCCTTTCTCCCCTCTCCGGCCAACCACCGCGCACGATGCCAACGCCCTTGGAGCCGGCATTGTCCTCGGGACGCCGCCAGGCCGGCACATCGCCCATGTGAGTCTGGGCATTGACGTCGGCGCCATGTTCAAGCAGCAGACGCACCCGCTCACTGTCGTCGCTGCGCACCGCCACCATCAGAGGGGTCTGGCCAAAGCCGGCCTCACGTTCATTCACATCCACCCCATGTGCCAGCAGGGTGCCAACCATGGCGGCGGGACCATGGCGGGCAGCAGAGAACAAGGCACTTTCCCCGGCACGGTTGACGGTGGTGGGATCGGCGCCATGGGCCAGCAACAGCTCCACCATGGCCACGTCGGTATTTTCCAGGGCCTGTTGCAGGGGCGTCAGCCCGTAGGCATTTGCCAGGTTGGGATCGGCCCCCGCTTCCAGCAACAGACGTGCTGTTTCAACATCCTCCACCCGCACCACCCAGTGCAGGGCTGGCGTCTCATACTGCCCAGGCAGATTGGGGTCGGCGCCGGCCTTCAACAAGGCTGCCACCGCCTTCATGTCACGGGCCATGGCGGCATCGGCCAGACTGTTGGCTTCGGTATCGGCATTGGTGGCCGCGGCCCACAGCAGGCTCAGCACCAACAAAAAGCGGTATCTAGCGTTCACCATTTTTGACTCCCCTGGCATTACAGCGTCAACGCACCGGTGCTGTCGGCAAAACCATCCACTGGCGCATCTATCTTGTCCAGCATGGCGTGCAGCATGTTGGCCATCGGCGTGCCCCGCCCGGCGTGAATGTGACGCCCGCCACGCAGGCGTCCGGAGGCGCCTCCCGCCAGGATGATGGGCAAGGGCGTGTGGTCATGCTGGTTGGAATTGCTCATGCCGCTACCGTAAACCACCATGGCATGATCCAGCAGGCTGCCATCGCCATCCGGGGTATCCTGAAGTTTCTTCAGCAGGTAGGCAATGGTGGTGCGCACGTGGTACTCGTTCAATTGCGCCAGCTTGTCCTTGTTGGCCTGCACCTCTGAGTGGTGCGAAAGGTTGTGGAAGGGATCATTGATGCCACTCTCGGCAAACACCCGGTTGCTGATCTCCCGCACCAATTGCATGGTGGTGACCCGGGTGATCTCTGCCTGCCATGCCAGCACCATCAGGTCGAACATGAGATGGGCGTGCTGGCTGAAACTGCTGGGAATGCCCTGGGGCTTGTCCGGCACGTCGAGGGAGTCCAGGTCGGATTCCCCCACCAGGGCCAGACGCCGTTCGATTTCCCTGACATCCTCCAGGTAGCGCTCCAGGCGCACCTTGTCACCGGCTGGCAGGCGTCGCTTGAGATCACCCACTTCCCCGGCGACGGAATCCAGCAGGCTTTCTTTCAGAGTGTGACGGGCCGCCCGTTCCTCGGCGGTGCTGCCATCGCCAAACAACCTCTCGAACACCACCTGCGGATTGGGCTCCATGGGCATGGGGGTGGTGGGAGTGAGCCAGGAAATGCTGCTGCCCTCTTCCAGGGTCAGCTCCAGTGAGGGCATCGGCGTGTCCTGACCAATGATGCTGGCGGCCAACTGATCCACAGAAGTGGGGCTGGGGCCGCTTCCCGGCGGCATGCAGGTAAGCCAGGTGGCGGAGGAGCGCATGTGGTTGGCGCCGGCCGAGGCATCGGCGCCATAGGCCGACGGCAGGGTCATGTCGCTGATGATGTTGATGTTGTCACGGAACGGCTCCAGGGATCTCAGCGTAGGGGAAAACTGAAAGTCACTGCCTTCGCCGCTGGGATTCCAACGATCCATCACCGCGCCATGGGCCATGTAGAGAAAGGCCATGCGGGTTTTCGGGGTGGCCGCGGCGGAAGCTCCCATTGCCGCCGCCGGCAACATGGACTCCAGCAAGGGCAAGGCAATGCTGGCCCCGGCTCCCCGCAGCAGGGTGCGGCGGGAAAGATGTTTCTTGGTCAGAAAATACATGGTGTTCACCCTCTTCTGTCTATTCTGCGCCGCCAACTTCCCAGCGGAGGCTCATCAACTCTGTCTTGTCACCCTGTAGGAGCGAGCCCTGCTCGCGACCCTGTAACAACCGATAATCTTGGCTATTTGCGCCGGCAGGCTTGCCGCTGCCCTCATTCCACCATGCCGATCTGGCTGGCATGGGCCATGCGCTTGTATTGAAATGACGCACTGTTGACGATACCCAATATGACCGTGGAAAAGCGGTAATCATCTTCACCGGCCTGTCGCACGATGCGTCGTACCGCCGGCATGTCGCTGGGATTCAATGGCCGTCCCAGGGCATAGGCCATCAGTTTTTCCGTGAAGGACGTCACCACGGCTTCCCGCCTGGCCAGCAAGGCCTGGCGCAAGTCCCCCGGGCCGGCGATGACAGTGCCGTCCACCAGGGATGCCTCGGTATTCAGGGGATGGCCATTCTCGTGCTCGCGCCAGCGGCCAATGAGGTCGAAATTCTCCAGGGCAAAGCCAATGGGGTCCATGATCTGGTGGCAGGAAGCGCAAGTGGGGTCCTCAAGATGCATTTCCAGGCGTTCACGCAGGGTGCGCGGCAGGGGCCGGCCCTCGGGAATGGTGTCATTGGACAGATCCGCTTCCACGCCCGGCGGCGGCACCGGCACTGGCGCGCCCAGCATATTGGCCATGATCCACTCACCGCGTATCACTGGCGACGTGCGATCCGCCACCGAGGTGGCGGTGAGAATACTGCCATGTCCCAGCACGCCTCGCCTGGGGCTGTCGGCCGGCAAGGATACCCGGCGCATGTAATCGCCACGCACACCCTCAATGCCATAATGAGCCGCCAGTTGCTGGTTGAGCCAGGTGTAATCCGGGTCCAGCAGGTGCAGCACGCCATGGTCCTGTTCCACCATGTCCCGGAACAGCAGCTCGGTTTCCTGCCGGAATGCCCGCCGCAGGCTGCCACTGAAGGCATTGTCCTGCGGCAATGCCGCATCCAGTTCCCGCAGTTTCAGCCACTGGGCCGCGAAATTGTCCACCAGTGCCGTGGCCCTGGGGTCCTTCAGCATGCGTCTGGTTTCGGCTTCGAGCACGGTGGCATCGCCAAGTTTGCCGCTGGCGGCCAGTGTCAACAAGTCTTCGTCGGGAATGCTGCTCCAAAGGAAGAAGGACAGGCGCGAGGCCAGGTCCAGGTCGGCAACCCGATACACTTCGCCTGGGTCGAGACCTTCCGGTTCTTCCTCAAGCCGGTACAGGAAACGCGGGTCGATCAGCAAACGCGACAGGGCGTATTGGATACCGGTCTCGAAATCTCCCTCGGCCCGGCCCATGTGGTAGAAGTGCAACAAGGTCTCAACCGCTGGTTCCTCCGGCTGCAGCGGGCGCCGAAAGGCCTTGGCGGCGAGGTTGGTGAGAATTTCCCTGGCACAGCCGGTTTCCGCGTCGCCACTGCCCGGATAACAGCTGAAGATCGCCCGTCGGCTCGGGGTGTCGCCAGCTCCGGTGGGATCAAAGGGGCCATGGATTTCCAGGTTCTGGACATTGCCAGTGAGGGAGAAGTCGTCATAAAGCTCCATCACCCCCTCGCAGCGGTGCTGGTCCAGCAGCGCGACTCCGATACTGTGGTTGCCGGCGGTCACCGGCAGGCGGAACGAGCGGTGATTGTCCACTTCCAGGGGTTGTCCATCAAAGGTCACCACCACATCGGGGACGCCGCACAGACCAGGTCCGCCCAGGCCGCCAAAGGTATTGGCGGCAATGCGCAATTCATAGTCGGCATCCAGGGGAAAGTAGTGCTCAACCAGCATGCCGCCGCGAGTGCCCAGGGGCAGTCCATCCACATGGCGGGTGGCGGGGGCGCCTGGATTGTCGTGGCGGACCTGGGTCGGCACCATGGTGCGGTCCCCCATGGCCTCGCGGCTGATTCTCATGGCGGTGGTGACATAGCTGTCGATCAGGGTGGGAGAAACACTGAGGGCATCGGCCATGTTGTCAAAGCCCCCCTCGCTCTCATCAATAGGCAGCAGGGTACGGGCCAGGGCGTCGGCATCGAAGGCCAGCAGATCGCGCACGGCATTGATGTATTCCGCCCGATTGAGCCGCGACATCCCTTCGATGCCGGGGTCAAACCGAGCCTGATACAACTGATCCAGAGTAGTTTCCAGCTGCTCGGCGAAACCATCCAGCACCGCGCGTCCGGGGCGGGGCTGCCCGCGCGGAGGCATCAGGCCAGTGCGCAACTTGCGGATGGACTTCTCCCACTCCTCGGCATCCTCCAGCATGCTGCCGGGCGCCAGGATGTCCAGTGCCAGGCCACCGGCCTGATCGTCGAAGTTGTGGCAGGACAGGCAGTATTCCTCCATTACCCCCCAATCAACGGATGCCGCGCCCTGTCCACCCGTCTGCGCCAGGGCTCCCTGGCCCACAAGGCAAAACAATGGCAATGCCTGGACAATCATTCTGTGCTTCATGTGGACAACCTTTGCTATTACGGCATGACCCCAAGCCATGCACCGCTATTATTGATTTAGTACGGAACAGTGCTTTACCGGACCGGAACAGCCGCCCCATAGATGTGCCAGTCAGGGCCATTTCAGCCAACATGGAAGCAGAAGGCTTGATATCGATCAATCCTCCGCATCAACCAGTTGGGCAATGGAGGCGGGATCCTGGGTGGCAATGTTCTTGGATACTTCCTTGATCACCAACTTGCGGGTCTCATCATCCAGCTCCTTGCGCAGACGGCCCAGAAAAGCTGGCTCGGCCACCAGGGTCAAACCACTGAACTTGCCCTTCTGACGCGCCTCCCTGAGATAGCCCGCCACTTCCCGTGCAAAACGTATCTGTTCTTTTTGCTTGGCATCGGTTGGCGGCTCATTGGCGCTCTCCCCCGGGGTCATGGATTCGTGTACCTGGCCCGGCCGATCGCTGACCAGATCCTGTCGTCGCAGGCGCGACTCCGTATGTACCAGGGCATCAAGTTCCACCAGAGGACTGTACTTCTTCTGACGAGTGAAAATACGCGCCTTGGCCGCATCGGCCGCCACCAGCATGAACTGTGTCATTGACCACTACTCCCTTGTCTTGATTGAAGATGCCGGCACAAAAGCCGGATTAGTATTTATGAATAGGTTGTCCTTGACCATTCACAACTCTAACATTAGGCATGAGCCTGCGGGTTCGTCAATCTTGATCAAGTGCGCAGTTACCTTAGGAGAAGTAGACAATGGTTGGAAGTCACTCGAGAATCACGCAAGAAGCCGTTGATATTACTGAGATTACCCAGCTTGTGGTAAGAGAAAGAGAAAGCCGCGACCTGGGGATGTGGAACCGCATGCGCGACTGCTTCCACGAAGACTCCGAGGTGGACATCAGCTGGTTCAAGGGCAGTGGCCACGATTTCGTCACGGCTTCCATCGACATGGCCGAACGCGGCATGAAAGCCAAGCACCGGCTGGGGCCGGTGCATGTAACCCTGAATAAGGACCGCGCGGTGGCGACCTGCTCCGGCATCATTGATATCCCCACTGACATGGATGGCTTTCCGCTGACGCTTTCGGCTCACTGCCTGATGCTGTTCAGGGCTCTCAAGCGCCAAGGCACGTGGCGCCTGTCCGGATTCGAGGTTATTTACCGCCGCGATGAACTGGTGCCGGCCATCCCTGGCCACACTCCCGTGATTGACCCAGCGGAATTGAAGAACTTCCGCCCCTCTTACCGCAACCTGTGCCTGGCACTGGTACGTACTGGCTACACCCCCAACCACGACCTTGCCGGTGAAGATCGCCCCGAGTCCGTGCGCGCCATCATGGAAAAGGTATTCGGCTGGGCCGGTTTGCCGGTGCCCGACTAGGCCCCTTGATCTGCCCGCCAGATCCCCGGTGCCGGCAGGACCCGCTCAGGAGATGGCTAAATTAAATCCCTGATCTCCGTGATCGGCAGCATCTCAATATCCCGGTATTTGGGACTGGCATTGTTGTGCATGTCCTGCAAACTTGCCACATTCGCGAAAGTGTCGGCGACGAACACCCGCTCCCCCCCATGCATGCTGCGGGAAATCCCGTACACCACGTGCTTGCGCTGCTGCAAGGGCAACTGGGTCAGCATCGACTTGGTAATCCAGATAGCGCCATTACGCGCAAAGTCACTGATGCGTGAAGCATAGTTGACGGTCTCCCCCAGCACCGTGAACTCCACATGGGAACCGGCGTGGAACACGCCAAACCACTCCTGCCCCTCATGCAGGCCGACGTTCAGGAACAACTCATTGAACCAGCCTTTTTTGTTCTGCCAGCGGGTAGTGATCTTGCGCATCATCTGCTTCAAGGCCAGGGCGCACTGAATGGCATTCATTTTGTGATCGGTGTCAGGCTGGGGAAAGAAGTAGTAAACCATGCCATCCCCCGCATGTTTGCCATAGGTGCCCAGATAGTCCTTGAAGATCGGTTCACTTTCCTGCCATATGTGATTGATTAGCTCGAAGTATTCCTCAGCCGGCAGCTCCGAGCAAATGCGCACGGAGTTCTGGACATCGGCCACCAGCACCGCGACATTGCTCAGATAGGGCTTGCGATGGCGCAGTAATTCCGCAGCCACCTTGTTGCGCTGGGACAACAGGCGCAGCATGTAGCTGTCCTCCACCGAATGGTGGCTGTAGCTGAACAGAACCCCCTCGCGGAAGAAGCAAATGTACAAGTTGGCGGGCATCACCTGATTGTCTCTGCCCAACAGGCTGGCGGGAAAGTGGATGATGGCCTCGCGATCCATGTCCGGGGCCTCCTTGTAGAGCTTCTCCATCACCTCCAGAAGGCTGGCATCAAGCCCCGAGTACAGGCGGATCAGCGCCCTGTGGCTCATCATCTTCTTGGCCGCGGCCACATGGGGCAGCAAGGTTTCTTCCAGCCTTTCCCGCAGCAGGCGATTTTCTGCCTTGCCGGAGGCCAGCAGCAAATTGAGCAGGTTGAGCGCCT
>JBJHAY010000061.1:0-6042 GCA_050485205.1 Gammaproteobacteria bacterium | reverse complement strand
GCCCTGCAGGCTGATGATCTGCTCCAGGGCAGACTCATTCCACCAGATCATTTCAAAATTGTTGTTCAGCATGTAAGCCGGGCCTGGAAACTTTTCAATGCTGACTTCCAGGGGCAGGCCGTCCTGGCTCTGCCGCTTGCTCAGTACCTTGTTCATATGCTGATCCTCCACGCCCCCCAAGGCCCCTGGCCCGGCTCCAGATCTATTCATATCAGACGGCACTGCGCCGTTACCGCTGTTCACTTCTGCGTTTTCCGGGAGAAGTCTGACGATTTCATCCATGCTGTGGCCGGCCTTTTTCAAGGCCTGGACTTCACGCACCACATCCACTGCCCGCTCCGGGAAGTAGCCGAGCCTGGTGGCCCTGCCCATGTCGGCGCGGTCTGTTTTTACCACTGGCGCCGGCAAGATACCCAATGCCACATAGTTATTCAGCGTAGCCCTGGAGATGCCGGTTCTTTCAATGAGTTGCTTGCTGCTCAACATCATGATACTGCCTATTTAGACTGTATATTTATGCAGACTAAGTTACTCTTGCACAGCTGTCAATGGGTATATTGGTTCTCATCAGACTTCAAGCCGATATCGCGAAGGGAGTCACAGCCGGAGCAATGGCCGGCACTACCACGCCTACTCCATAGCGAGTGTGCTCAAGAATTGAGCATGGAATGGGACGGCGGCAACAGGCAAATCGGCACCGCATCCAGAGAAGAAAGATGGCAAGAGTTTTGGACCAACCCGGCCGCGCCAGCTACACTGAGCGCTCCTGGGCGCGGCAAGCGTCCGGATCATCAGCCTGGTTCAGGAGAATAATAATGAGAATGCCCACAGCCCGCCTCCTCCCTGCCCTCTGCCTTGTCTTGACCCAGCCACTGTGGCCCAACGCCGGCATGGCGGCTGACAGCCCCACCCCGGTGCGACTGGACCCCGACAAAATGGCCGGTCTCAACCTCACCGCGATTCCACCCGACGCCTACAGCGACATCCTGGTTGCTGGTGAACTCAACATGCGCGTGGCCTCCCTGTTCGAGGGGCAGGAACTGCGGGTCTCCATCTTCGAATCAACGCCAGCCAAGACCGACCACCGCACCCGCCCCACCGACGTCGATGAGTTCGTCTATGTCCTCAGCGGCAAGCTGATTCTCACCGAGCCCAACGGCACCGTGCACGAATACACCCCGGGCCAGGCGCTGGTGCTGCCCGTGGGTTATACCGGCACCTGGGAAATGCAGGGTAACTACCGGGAACTGGTAGTCCTGATGCAAAAACGCTGACCTTCCCTGTAGGAGCGAGCCCGGCTCGCGACATGGGTTTGTCGCTAGCAGGGCTCGCTCCTACAGGGAAAACAGATGCTCAGCGATGTTCGCGCGGTGTGTAAGTGGCGTCGAAACGATCCGGCAGCCCGCTGTCGGAACTGATGTAGCGGTGCTTGATCAACCACTTGCCGTCACGCTTGACCAATTCACTGTACTCCCTGCCCTGCTCGTAGAGATAAGGCACCTTGCCGATGCCTTCATTGATGATGCCGGTCCAGATCACATGAATGGTGGCACTGTCCCCTGTCACCTCGATGATGGGATTGCTGAGCACCATGTGCATGCGCCGCACCGGATCGGAAAGCTCCCGGGGCTCGGCTGGCGCTGCCTCTTCCTCGCCTTCGGGGCGATACAGGGCATTGATTTCGTCGTGACCCACGGCAACGGTGCTGTCCACGTCCAGCACGGCGTCCTCGACGAAGTAATCCGACAGCGCATGGCGCCGCCCGGCGGAAAGATCGTCGTAGTATCGATGCAGCAGATCCAGGATCTGCTCCCGATCCACCAGGGTTTCCAGGGTGATGTTCTGTGCCTGGACAGTACTGGCGAACAGCAAGGCAGCGGTGGCGGCCAGGGGAGCAATGAAATGCAACAGAGTCTTATGTGCGCCGAGAATTGGGTTCATACTGGGGCTTCCTCCCTCTTGTTGATAAATGCGGAAGCAGAGGTTACCCCAGAACAGGTCGGGCGCAAAGCCAGAGTATGTCGATCATGAGGCAAGCTCGTGGTCTATCGCGTGGCATAACCGATGCCAGCCTCTAAGCATGAAATTAAGGCATATGAGCAAGAGTGAAACTATACACGCTGCCTCCGATACCGAGTGTTCGCAAACGTACAGTTTCTGTCTGACAGCGGACAGTAGATAAAGCAAGGAAATCGGCATTCATCCTGTAATTTATTGATAAGTAAAGAATAAATAAATTGGACCATAACTTGCTTCTTTTTGATCCATAAGGCCGACCACAACAGGTGGCCAAGATCTTCTTCGAGGCAGGCATCTTCGTGTATGAAACTTGCCGCAGAACAATCAAGGACGTCTTGTGATTCTGAACAACTTCCGTGTCGCCATTTCCTGGGCCATGAAGCAGCCGCTGTACTACGCGGTGAAGATGCTTGGTCTCGCGCTTGGCATCATGTCGCTAGCCTTGCTCGTGGCCTACGTCGACTTCGTCGGGAAGTACGACGCTCACATTCCCGCGCGGGATCAGATCTATCGCGTGGTGGCTGAATATGTGAGCCGTGAAAGTGGCGAACCAGTGCGCCCAGGCAACGGCTCGATTACCTGGATCGACCCCTTCAGAAGCGAGTACCAGGACATGTTCGATCGCGCTGGCGTGCTGCTTGCTCGTAACGGTGTGTTCGCGCATGAGACGACCGTGTATGACGAGGAGTACTACTTTGCCGACTCCGAAGCACTCGATCTGTTCAACCTGGAACTGCTGGAAGGCAATGCTGAAGATGCCATGGCTGGTCCAAACAAAGTACTTCTGTCGCAATCGGCGGCGCTGAAGTATTTTGGCACGACCGAACAAATGCTTGGCAGGAGTCTGTTGCTCGATCAGAACCATACGCTCGTCGTCAGCGGTATTTTTCGCGACTTGCCAAGGCAGGTCAATTTTCCGATGGACATGCTGGTGTCATATGAAACCTCTGAACGTATTCTGTCCACAGCCATTCTGCGCAGTACTCTCTGGATACTGCATACCGGGCACACCATCTTTGTACGTTTCTCCGACCCCGCGAAGGCGCAGGCAGTCAGTGCCGACTTGCATGCCTTCACCCGACGTCGCTCGCCCGAGCAGGATCTTCAAATTCTCGAGCGAAACGCGTTCACGCTGAAACTGCAGCCAATCACGGAGATCTATCTCGATCCGCTCACCAGCGTCAGTAGCGGAAGCGATCTTACGCGCCGCAATACCTACTACGGCATCCTGCTGCTTTCGGCGCTGATCATTCTTGGCGCCTGTGTGAACTATGTCAGCCTGACTCTGGGCCAGTTGCAACTGCGCCTGAAAGAGCTCGGCATCCGCACGTCCTTTGGTGCCACGAAATCGGCTCTGATCACGCAGATGCTGGCGGAGTCCCTGCTCGTCAGCGCGCCAGCGATCCTGTTGTCGGCGAATCTGTTGTACTTGGTGACTCCGGCATTTGCCGCCGTGGTTGCCATTCCGATGGAGATCGCCGACGTGATGGCCCTCGAGGTCTGGGGTACTGGCGTGCTACTCGTGTTCGTGGTCTGCGCGTTCGTAGGTGCGGCTCCCGTGATGTTCTCAAGCGCGGATACGATCAAGAGCAAAGCCCTGCGCGCGCAGGCGGCGCGGTTGAGCTGGCGCGCGGCAAGTGGAGTGATCTTCCTGCAGTTTGCGCTGTCTACGATGTCTGCGCTGATAGTGCTCGGAATCTATCTGCAGGTAGGTCTGCTGCAAAATGTCGATGAGGGCTTTGATCCGGAAGGCCTCGTCGTAAGCGACACCCGCTTCGATGGGCCCGCAAGTTCCACAGGTTTCGAAGCGCTGAAGCTGGAGCTTGCACGTCTACCCGCGATTGAAGACATCGCCACGCAGAACGTCAATCCACCCGGCACGGGAGGTTACTCGACATGGATCAGTGCCACCATGGGTGAGCCCGGCACGCCGATGTCCAATATCAGGGTGGATCCGGAGTTCCTGACAACCTGGGGTATTCCCCTTATAGCAGGCCGCAACTTTTCACGTGATCGTCCGTCCGAACTGATCACTGCAGACGCGGAGCCGGGACGGAATTTTGGCATCCTCATGACACGCAGCGCTACGCGGCGCCTGGGCTATGGTAATCCGGAAGACATACTCGGCGAGCAGTACAGGTACGGGCTGGACAGCGACGGCAGAACCTACACGGTGATTGGCGTGGTCGAGGATTTCCGCATCTCGCCGATCATAAGTGACGAGCGCAGCATCGCTGTACTGTCAGGCTCGATCGAGCCCATGCGCAGTTTGGCGCTGCGGCTGCGCGAGGGCTCTGGCCAGGAGGCGATTGAAGCGATCAAGACTGTGTGGAATCGCCACATCCCGGGTGTACCCTTCAACCTCAAATTCATGGATGATGTGATCAATTCCGAAATAGACGGCAGGACACAGAGCCTCGCGCTCGCGGCCTCGCTGGCGACACTCGTGTTCTTCTGTACGGCACTCATCGGCATCTATGCGCAGGCCAGTTTCGTCTGCGAACGGAATGCGAAATCGATCGCAATTCGCAAGGTGCTCGGCAGTTCGAAGCGCGCGATCCTGGCGCTGCTGCTGAAGCAGTTCACGGTGCCGGTGCTTGCCTCGTTCGCGCTCGCGCTGCCGGTAGCCTTGTACTTCCTGAGTGAGTTCTACAGTAGCTTTCAACAGACGCCAGGCTTTCCGATTCCTCTCTATGCGCTATGCCTGGCGGGTATCACAGGGCTGGCGCTGGCAACGGTATTGGCGCATTGCCGCAGGGCGGCGTCACGGCATCCGATCCACGCGCTCCGGTTCGAATGAGACGCCCGCAGAGGCTCCCCATATGAACGGGTATTCCATCGGCGTCGTGGCCGAATCATTGCGGCGGGTGGCCACTACCTTACCCGGATAGCGTCAGCGCAAGGAGCAGCCCAATGAGCCCAACCATCATAAGAGAAAAAGGCTATCGGTTCTTTTTCTTCTCCCGGGAAGAAGAACGCATGCACGTCCATGTCAGCTCCGCAGCCGGTGAAGCCAAATTTTGGCTTGACCCGGGTGTCGAGTTAGCCAAGAATTACCGGTATTCGCCCAGACAGTTAAAAGAAATTCAAGGACTTATCGAGGATCATTACCATGAACTCGTCCGCGCATGGCAAGACCACTTCGGCGGTTGAGGTAACCAATATCTCGGCTCACGGGATCTGGCTGTTCAGTCACAGCCAGGAACTGTTCATGTCCTATGAGGATTTTCCCTGGTTCAAGGATCAGCCTGTAAAGTTCATTCTGAATGTGGAGGAGCACGCGCCAGGACACTTCTACTGGCCAGACATCGATGTTGATCTGACCGAAGAAATTATCCAGCATCCGGAGCGCTTCCCGCTGAAATTCAAAAGGGGGTATCAGCAAGGCTAGTACGGTGAACACCATGCGTGACCAGTACAACATTACCCCACTACGGTCGCCTCCTCTGCCAGGCAGCTATGGTGAACCCAAAGGTGAAGTGATGTGGGGGAGTGACTGACACAGCACCTATTTTCTATAGCTCCAAAATAAGAAAACTGCCGACACATCCACAACATATTGATTTAATTGGTGCCCGGGGCCGGGGTCGAACCGGCACGGAGTTTCCTCCGAGGGATTTTAAGTCCCTTGCGTCTACCAATTTCGCCACCCGGGCATCGGGGTGCGGAGAGGATCATGCCCTGCTCCGAGGCGAGACCTGTGCATGATAGCCCAAGCCTGGGAAATATCAGCCAGTAAATCAATGGGCTGGGCCGGATAAGATCCGGTCTGTGGGGAACTTGCTGATCGCTAGGGGAGGATTGGAGGCTGGAGTCGGAATCGAACCGGCGTACACGGAGTTGCAGTCCGCTGCATAACCACTCTGCCATCCAGCCTTCAGGGGCTTGCCCCATACTGGCAAATTGGAGCGGGAAACGAGACTCGAACTCGCGACCCCGACCTTGGCAAGGTCGTGCTCTACCAACTGAGCTATTCCCGCATTTGCCAATATGTCTCTTTGGACGAGATGGACTGCCATCCCA
>JBJHAY010000060.1:0-13239 GCA_050485205.1 Gammaproteobacteria bacterium | reverse complement strand
CGGCTACACCATGGAGGACGGTTCATCCCCACACATGTGGGGAACACCAGAGCAACGCCTGAGCCAGGAGCAGATCGACCGGTTCATCCCCACACATGTGGGGAACACGTATGAGGGTGTGGTGCCAACAGTGGGGTAGGCGGTTCATCCCCACACATGTGGGGAACACTACCCAAAGGAGAACACGCTGGATACGCCCTGCGGTTCATCCCCACACATGTGGGGAACACGGCGGCGCGGCTGGCGAGATGCCGGAGGAGGGCGGTTCATCCCCACACATGTGGGGAACACATGCCCTTGCCGTTCCAGCCAGCTCTGGTGACCGGTTCATCCCCACACATGTGGGGAACACTTACCCCCATTGTGAAGAGCGTGGATTTGCTGCGGTTCATCCCCACACATGTGGGGAACACCCAGGAGAAGCCGCCAAGCAGCTGGGGCACAGCGGTTCATCCCCACACATGTGGGGAACACTCGTGGATTTGCATGTTTGGTCGGTGATGTTCCGGTTCATCCCCACACATGTGGGGAACACGAGCGCAGGCGCGTCAAGGGCGCTTGCGTTCACGGTTCATCCCCACACATGTGGGGAACACCTGTTGATTTGTATAACCGTTCCTGGATGGACCGGTTCATCCCCACACATGTGGGGAACACGATGACCCGATAAGGGCATTGCACGAGGGATTCGGTTCATCCCCACACATGTGGGGAACACTTGATACCCCGAGCCAGTACCATCCTTGCGCGGGGTTCATCCCCACACATGTGGGGAACACGCAACACCCCGCGTTGAACCGCCGCATGGGTTCGGTTCATCCCCACACATGTGGGGAACACTTGGTGTTTGAATTTTTGAAGTTTGTAATTGGCGGTTCATCCCCACACATGTGGGGAACACCGTACTTTGTAAACGGGACAACATTATGGAGTCGGTTCATCCCCACACATGTGGGGAACACTGAAGCCCTTTCCGCAATACCGAATACCCAACCGGTTCATCCCCACACATGTGGGGAACACAGCAGCTTCTCTACCGCCCCCCACCATATCACCGGTTCATCCCCACACATGTGGGGAACACCGGATGGCCGGAGTAAGGAGCACCATGGATGCCGGTTCATCCCCACACATGTGGGGAACACGATTCGTACTCGCTGGCCTCGGCGCTGGTGTACGGTTCATCCCCACACATGTGGGGAACACTCGTCAGCAGCGGCTTGGACTTGTGCTGTGTACGGTTCATCCCCACACATGTGGGGAACACTTTATCTGTCTTTGTTTTGGCTGATGTTAAAACGGTTCATCCCCACACATGTGGGGAACACACCATCTCATCAACATCCAGTATCACTGCGCCCGGTTCATCCCCACACATGTGGGGAACACAGGAACCTGATGCGCGCCGGCACCTGCAGCAGCGGTTCATCCCCACACATGTGGGGAACACTTTGGCTTTCCAGGGGTGGCAGTGCAGGTGCTCGGTTCATCCCCACACATGTGGGGAACACTGGCGATAATCATGAGGCTCCACCTTCCAGCGCGGTTCATCCCCACACATGTGGGGAACACCAGTCCTGACCGGGTTCGGCCCATTGGGGAAGCGGTTCATCCCCACACATGTGGGGAACACGGGCACAGTCTACACCTACCGGTACATCTCGTACGGTTCATCCCCACACATGTGGGGAACACGCAGACCCGCGTCTGTCGAATCAATTTTGGATCGGTTCATCCCCACACATGTGGGGAACACCCGCGTTGATTTCATGCGCCTGATCTAGCACGAGGTTCATCCCCACACATGTGGGGAACACGGTTCATTTACTGAATTTATCGCGTGTATAAGCGGTTCATCCCCACACATGTGGGGAACACTAAAAACGCCAATTCCATTACCCGTGATTGTGCGGTTCATCCCCACACATGTGGGGAACACGGATCATGGCCAGAAACAAGTGCATGAAAGAGCGGTTCATCCCCACACATGTGGGGAACACGGTGGGTGGCAGATGCGCTGAATGCTGCCGGGCGGTTCATCCCCACACATGTGGGGAACACCTGAAAAAAGCCATAGATGAGGGCATTTTACGCGGTTCATCCCCACACATGTGGGGAACACGGCTCGATCTCGCCTTTCTTCAGCCGATCAAACGGTTCATCCCCACACATGTGGGGAACACATCATTCCGAATTCGAGGGGCGGGTAAGCCACCGGTTCATCCCCACACATGTGGGGAACACTCCGTAACTTTTGTAAGCTCAGAAATATCCTCCGGTTCATCCCCACACATGTGGGGAACACATTCGGGTTTCCTGGGATAGCTCACCGGACTTCGGTTCATCCCCACACATGTGGGGAACACGTCAAGCGAGCGGAGACCTCTGCGCGCATCAACGGTTCATCCCCACACATGTGGGGAACACGCACGCAAGTCCTGCTGCCAGACCTCAAGAGCCGGTTCATCCCCACACATGTGGGGAACACAGGGATTGTTGATTGACTCTGGCGAATACTGGCGGTTCATCCCCACACATGTGGGGAACACGCCATCCGCCACCGACGCACCGTGAATGACCCCGGTTCATCCCCACACATGTGGGGAACACCTATGTCGATGTGGCGAGCGCGGTCATGGGTTCGGTTCATCCCCACACATGTGGGGAACACTCCAATTGTATCTATCTGTTGTTAAAGAACAAATTCGCAAGCTAATTTTCTACCGCGAATTATTACCGTTTTGGCGAAATCAAGGCTAGGGTGGGGTGAACGTTACAAGTCGCAGGCCATCGAGATCCACTGGCATCCTTCTATTCGTTCCGTAGGTAACAAAATCGAAACCGGATTCCGTGTTGGTTGACCATACCATGACTACGTTCCCTTGATCAGCCAAGTGGTTGATTTGATCCCAAATCATTTCCCTGATTCGCTTAGAAACGTCACCAACATAAACCCCAGCTCTCACTTCAAGAAGCCAAATGGCCAAGCGACCACGTAGCCGGTTTGGTACATTCTCCGTCACAACTACGATCATCGCCACGATCATGAACTCCGGAACCCGGAATCACCAATTCTAGCTGGTTCCGGAATGGCTGGTGGCTGGGAGTCGGCAGGGGGCTCAGGAGGAGCAATCTCTCCAGCAGCAAGAACTTCTTCTATAAGAGGAATCAACCGATTCAAGAGCTTGGTAGTACGGAACAGTTCCCTACAACCGATACGCACATCACGATCGGGCTGTGCGGGCTTTTTGGCTCCTATTCGAAATGCCAAGGGGATAATTTCATCAAATTTAACGATATCAGCTATATCGTATACGAAGGAAAGTGGCTTGCCTGAATGTAGAAATCCAATCGCGGGAGCGTACCCTGCCGCTAGAATTGCCGCTTCGGTAACACCATACAGACAAGCGGTCGCAGCACTTATACATTGGTTGATAACATCGCCTTTATTCCAGTCGTTCGGGTCATAGTTTCGACCCGACCACGTCACACCATATTGTTTTGCCATCAACTGGTAAGTCCGTCTCACTCTCGCACCTTCTATCCCGCGCAACTGATCGATACTGCGTCGCTGCGGAGCAGGCCCCCCAAAACGTAGGTCGAACATCTTTCTGACAACTTTTAATCGCAAATCTTCATCAAGTGCCAGCTTAGCCTGGTATAGCAGACGATCCGATCTGGCACCGCCCGGTTGACCTGCTGCGTATAACCTGACACCGGCCTCACCAACCCAGATAAGCAAAGTTCCCACTTGGGCTGCCAGTTTGATTGCAGCGTGACTGACCCGAGTTCCAGGCTCCAGCATAAGGCAGGCAAGCGAACCCACAGGAATCATCATACGCTCGCCATTGACCTCGTCAACGACGCAGAACGCGCCATCTTTAACATCAATTCGCCCCATGCCCACGAAGACCATGGAATTACGGTTCTTGATTGGAATCGGTTTCAGGGGAACATATGTCACCATTACTCCCTAGCTTGCAGCAGTGCTGAACCGCTTGCGCGAACCAGCACACTCATTTGTCGAATTACCAGCTCATTCAGCTTCAGCAACCTCTCGGATTGCGGAATTCCCTCAGTACAGAGGTTGCTTCGACCATTGCTTGGCCGTTAAGGTGAAACTGTTGAGGCCAGCATGCTTTTTAAAGTCCTCGAATTCGAGGACTTTAAAATCCGGGTTGTTGAACTGCTCCCAGACACCCAGGAATTCTATACTGTTTCTGTTTCGCAGCCAGTTTCCAATGATGTGTGCTTCCCTGTCAGCCCCCTTAAATTTGGCAATATCAGTTATACAGATATTTTCAATGCCAGAGTGGGTTTCCGTGGCTATTTTCTGATCCAATACAGTCATTTTCTGTTTCATAATCAATCCTTTGATTATAAAGTTCACACACCCCTGCGAACCAGAATCAGGCCGCACCCAAAAGCCTTGGAAGGCCCCAGCCCGGCGTAGAGTGTCTGTATAAAGAGTTCAGGCTCAGTAACCGTGAGAGTCCCATCATAGTCCACAGAGCTAAACCCTGCCTGGCGATGCTTTTCCGGAAGCGCATGCCAGCGGTAACCTGTGCACAGCACCGTACTTAATTCAAATCCGTGCTTTCCCCCCCTTGAACGCAACCATTCTCCAGCCGCTCTATCCATGGCCTGATCAAGTTCACGCTTCAGCATTCGTGCACCTTTATCAGAGCAAAAGTCCTGGTGCGCCAATAAGAGTCGCTTTAAAACTCCCTTGTTTTGGCTCTCCCCTGGATTTAGTCCACGTTGAGTGCAGGCATCAAGTAACCAGTTGCGCTGCGCATCCATCAATACATCATGCCGTTGCGACAACCGTTTGCCTTCTGCTTGCCGAGAAACTGTAGGGTTGGCCCTGAGTTTGAAGTGTAGTACATCTCCGGAGGTCAAGGCTGGCAGGAAGGCTTTGGTCTGTATATCGAACAACGGTGACTGCTGAACTGGTTGCTGCCTCGAAAGTACATAGTAGAGCGGGCGATTGTTCGCAGTTTGTAATTGCTCTCTACTGGACTCTTCGCGAAAGAGAAAGCGCTCGCCCTGCTGAAACAGATCCCAAAGCAGGCTGTGTATACCGTAACTGCTTTTCTGCAGAACACGACCTAGCTGGGAGTACTGGCGAATGCCGTCGGTTAACTGAATACGTGAAAGGAACATCAGACCATCTCCCCTCGTATAAGTGACCATTGATATTCACGGCGCGGCTGGAATTGCCAACGTTGGCGCGACAAGGGGGCATCATGGCGCACTAGCTCCTGAATACGCTCTTGTGCGAACGTGGACCCACCGCTAGAGAAATGTTCAACGCTGCCTTCCCAATAGTAAAGAACAAGATCATCGTCTTTTATCCATCGGCCATCGCCTTGCCAATCTTGGCTACCGAAAAGTAGGGGCTTCAACGGGTACCCATCAAGTACTTGCTGGAAATTTTCCGCCCGACAAAGCACTGGATCAAGAGGAACGGACAAGGGACAGGACTTACGTCCCAAATACAGGTGAAACTTTGGCTCAAGCAAAGCCTGCTGCAGTTGCACCAAAGTGTAACGTGCATTGTCCTGTGGCTGCACGGCAACCACTGCATGCGCATCATTACGGTACTCACGAGTAGACAGCACGGTTCCAAGTCTTTCTTTGCCCAGTACAAGTTCATCACGCCTGGTACGGTAGCGGAACTTGCCTACTGAATCAGGTGCCTGCGCCGTGTGATAATCCTTAAGCAGATGACCTAGGCGTAAAACCTTTACTGCTTGCAGGTAGTCTTTGGCCAACGATCGATGCGCAACTTCATCTTCTCGATTCAGTCCAAGCGCAGCACCTAACAACCCGCATATGGCCGATTTGCCAGGATAGCTACCTGAATGTCGGGCCTCGCCTACAGCGATCTCTCCCCAACTCGCCATTGGTCCGTACAACCGGAACACCAAATAGTCCATGTTGCCTCCTACGCGGTAACGAAGCCCACCAGTTCTTTTAGGCTGCCTCTCGGCACCACCGCATCAAGCGTGCAGCGCGCATCGGCACACTCGCCATAAACCTCATCGAAATTCCTGTACTGCTTCTCCAATGCCGCAATGGCTTCCGCAGCGAAATCATCGGAATTTTTACGTACAGGCTTCAGGAAGGCGACCGACAAAGATCGGGGTTGCTGATTGCCCTTTTCCGCCAGTACGTAAGATGCATAAGCGCGACTGCCGAAACTGTTTTGTTTACCTTCGGGTGCCACTTTGACGGCGGCTTCCGTCAAGGCGGCAAGCGCCTTGTTGGCCAGAGCCACATCGCCATTTAGGTTCTTGATAAGCAACTCTTTGTTGATGCAGATGTAGGAGTAGAATAGACCCGCCGCAAAACCGGTTTCTCCGATATGGGCAGCCCCGACATCCTCACTGCCATCGTTCAAGTCGTCGACCGCAGTGAAGTAATCATCTTCGATAGTCACCTGATGTACGGAAATGGCGTGGGCCACCTGGCAGGCAGCCTCAATGTTCATGACAGGCTTGGACGCCAGCATACGACCGAACAAGGCAATGTCCGCCGCCATGGTATCGTTTCTCAGGATATTCAGTTCTTCGGCGGTGGGAGCCCGCTTCTCCTCGATCAGGGTTTTTACTAGCACATCAATGGCGGCACGCTCCACTGCACTGACATGCACCAACTGCTCAATCTCCAGTTCTGCCAGAGAGTTCTCCTTGTCTTCCTTCTTGAGCTTGCCGAACTGTTCGGCGATGGCTTTAGCCCAGGCCAGTGCTTTCTTGGCGTCGATACCTCCTGCCACCAACTGATCATGGATCGGAATCCCCAACATTTTAGTTCTCGTACCAAGATGACCAGCAAGAGCTTCCTGGAACAGGTCAGAAGTACGCCATGTACGTTTCAGACTTTGTGATGAGATACGCAACCGCTCCACGCCACCCATTCGAGCGGTCTTAGGACGACCAAGGTCATCGCGATTGAGATTGGCAGGGGGATATGAGGTCAAGAGATGGAGTTGAACGAAACGGGTCATCGAATTGCTCCTTTTGGATGAGATAATTGATGCTGTGTCAGTCACGCATGTACTGGTAGTAGTCAGAGGCCCAGCGTACGGCAAGGCGATCCTGGGGTTTGCTGGCCGATCCGTAACGACTCTCCTTCAGCCAGAGTAGAATGTCCTCTGCAAGAGAATTCACATTTACCCTGCCCCCAAGCAGATCTATCGCTCGCCTCACATGCCTGAAGAACTCTTCTGGTGTGCGGCTCTTTTGCAACTGTCGGAAACGCAACTCGCTCAGCGCCGCCTTGCCACTTCCCTCACGGGCTGGTGTGGCCAAAGCGCGGGCAAAAGAACTGCTGCTTGCATCGTGTTGTTTCACGCGGGCTACCGCAGCTGCCACCAAGACAGCGTCGGAAAGCGGAGTTTTCTTCTCCTCTATCCACTCTGATGGCATGAGTTTAAGAAAATGAGCGAATGCTGGCGTCAGCAGCACGTCATCCGGTGCGCTGGCACGCCTCAGCAGCGCCCTGTCTCCCCGGTTGTCATCAAGCCACTGATGCCAGGCAATGAGCGCTTTTCTGTCCTGATCAGTGAGTATCGAATAAGCCATGTTATGCGGCCTCCTTGGTATCGGTCTGGTTCAGCGTGGTCAGCGATTTCATCAACTTGAGCTTTCCAAGCAACATGCGCCTTGCCTTGGTAACGCGTTTCATATCCATGTTTTCCGCTTCTCCCTCCAATGCCCAATGATCAAACAGGTCTTGTGCTTTCCTGCTCAGAACCAGTGCCCATCGCTTGCCACATTCTTCCGGCATAAAGCGAAGCGCCTTTGCGCCTGATGCCAGCTGATGCAGCAGCGCATAGAAATCAGCTTCGGTTGCTTGCCAGAATGACGCGTCAATCATTGATACATCACCCTTGACGTCTTGGGGGCGAGCAAACCAGGCACTTTTCACTTGGTGCCGTAGCTCCTTGACGACATCTCTCGCTGCTGTGATCAAGGTGCCTACGTGCTGTTTGAACGCTTTCTGGTATTCCCCGGGAATACCCAAAGCAGGCACCTGGTTTTCATACCAACAGCGCGCTTTCATATTGTCCATGTCATAGCCGAAGCTCCAAAGTCTGGCTTCGACTGCAGGTAGCAGAGGCTCCTTTTGGGCGTAGAAACTGCTCACGTTCAGGGCAGGTGTGTCGCCATTCGTGGCATCACCCCAGTTCATTGCCAGCCAATGCCGGTAACCCAGCCCGCCAGGCTGCCCCTTCAGGCTCAACGGAGGTTTTTCGTTCTTGCTGTCAAAGCGATAAGGCGTCAATGGATGCTGCCATGGACCTTCATAGTTGACGCCATAGTTTTTGGTTATGTAGTGGCTCGTCAGTGCGTTACTTTGCTTGCCGCAAATGCTGCATAGCCCCGTGCGAGCTTCCTGCTTCAGGCGAATCCGACGAGGCATTCCCCAGTACATTTGAAGGCAATGCACATCTTCCGGCAAAGTGGGGGAACCTGAACTGTCAGACAATCTTGTTTTTGCCATCCATGGAAATACGTCTACCTGCGGTGCGGCAATGCTCTCAGCCAACTCCTCTTCGACCAGCACATTCAACCAGAGCTTGTGCCACAGCGAGTTGTTCCCGACAGGTGGTAACAGCAGCGTGGTTAGTGGGCCACCTCCACGCAAGCCAACGCGGTGACCTACACCTCCGGAAGGAGCATTGGCTTGTAACGTAAACATGGCCATTGCGGCGCAGCTCTCACAGGCGTAAACCTGAACTCCGCCTTTTACAAAATGATCCAGATTGTCTTTCAACGTCTTGCCACCGGGCGCCTCGATGAGCAACTGAGAAATGGGCTTCTCTTCACCATCCGCCATCGTAAGGTCTTGAAGGAAAGCAGGCTCTCCAATGGAAGAGAACAGTTCGAAGGCAGACTGAACAGTGGAGAAGCGAGCAGCGAGTTGCTCTTGAGACGGGGGAGTTTTCCAGTATTGCTCCCACTCATCGTAATCGCTTGGCGCAAACGTGGTTTGTAGAAGGCCAATGAGGAATTGATACAGCCCACCCTGGAAATCGGGTCTGGGGCAAGCCAGGTCGACGATATCCGGCCGAGCTATCTCGGCCGTACTTATATCAAAAAGACTCCCGTCCAGGCATAGGACAGGCAGCCATCTATCCTTCAGCAGATTCATACATATCTCCTTGTGTTCACCCCATATTCCACGCAACCAAGATCGCAAAAATTAGACACAAGGCCACTATTGCATTTGGGGGTGGATCAAACCCATTGAGCATTTCAATTAACCTACCGAGCCAGTCCATACCTCTGCGCCTCCGAATCAGATATGAAGACGCGAGCAGTCTAGCTATAAAATTATAAGTTGTATAGTGCTTTTCAAAATGCTAAATTTGCGCCGTTCCCATGGGATGGGATGAACCGTTGTTCAGTGCCTTTCAAATTGAACAAAGGACTAGTTCCCCACACTCGTGGGGCTGCTCCACCCCATACCGGGGTCATAGTGTCTCTGTACAACATCAACCAGTGGCACTACTTCTACCCATCTCAAGGCTGAGGACGAAACCTTCAACTCATTAATACTATTTAATAAATCAGAAGAAATGAGGCTCTTCACCTTGAGCCACTCAGCTTGTGGAATTGATAGCTGGCTCAGCGCCCAAGCACTACTCCACTCTGAATGATAGGCATATGGCACCAGTCCCGAATCAGTCAGGCGAGCCAGAGCCACAACCACGGTGTCCTGTCCCAATCGCGTGGGGATACGCACTTCGTCATCCCAGCGGCTGTGCTGCCCGGCCATGCCTCGTGTATAGCCGGCTCCCAAGTTCAGACAGTTGAAGTTGCCCATGGCTGCATCACCCCGTTGCACCCCCTCTGCCCTGTCGGATAACAATCGCAGAGATTCAGGAATGGCTGACTGCACCTCATCCGCATAAACTCCCTCGATCAAGCGGCGCGCGTCATCGGGCATTGTGAAGCCCTCGCGTTCCAGCACAATTTTCGCACTCAACCAGAGCTGGCCCACGTGGGGATAAACGGCCTGCGTACCCGACAACAAGCCCCGCAACCAACGCTCATTCTCAACCTGTTCCGGGTCGGGAGCCAGGATATGAAGCGTGGGCAGGGAACGCCCATCCACCATTCCATTTTCAATCGTGTCACCGTCGGCTGTGCGGATGTGTCGCTGCAGCCTGCCCGTGCGCTGGATCAGCAAATCCACAGGAGCCAGGTCAGTTATCAGAACATCGAAGTCCAGATCGAGGCTTTGCTCAACTACCTGCGTAGCAATCAGTACCTGGCCGGCCCTGATGCATCCACGCGAAAGTTTCCCGAAAACTGCGATCACGTGCTGTTCGATACGCTGCCTGTCCACCATCGCGAAGCGGCTGTGGAACAGAGTGAGGTTGTCTTTTACCATCCACTCCATCTCCGATAACAGCTGCCAGGTATTGCGCGCATCCTTCACGGTATTGCGGATCCAACATACGCACTGGTTGGACTGCACGGCTCGCTTGATGACGGCCAACGCGCCGGACTCATCAGCAACACGTAATACCTTTACAGTGCGCTTGACCGTCTCACGTGTAGCGACCGGCGTTTGCGACAGTACTTCCCCAGCCACACGCGTCACCAAGGGATAGGCAGAAGACAACGCAAGCTTGGCGAGGACGCTTCCAGCGCCCCTGGCATAGGCCATCATCAGTTCACGCTTGAAACCGGCGGGCAAAGTGGCCGACAACAGCACCGCACACCCCCGCTGCGCGGCATGCGCTTCCAGCAGGCTTATCAGTAACTGACGCATGTAGGGGTCATACGAGTGCACCTCGTCCACAAACAAAACTTTGTTGGACAAACCTAATAACCGTAAGGATTGGAACCGTGCCGGCAGAACCGCCAGCAAAGCCTGGTCGATGGTTCCCACGCCCACGTCCGCCAGCAGTGCTTTCTTGCGGTTGTCCGCCAGCCATTGATTGCAATAGGCGCTGGCGGAGAGCTCATTTGTTCCGTAGCTGTTGTCGCCAGCCTGTTCTGAGAGCACTACCGATTTCCTGAAGGATTCCGACAGATCACGCGCGCCATGCGACAAGACCAGGGATGCGCGCTCTGTATCGGCAAAAAGTGCCCGATAGCTCTGCTGCATCCGCCCATACATAGCATTGGCGGTGGCCATGGTAGGCAAGCCGACGTATACGCCTTCAGCCAGGTCTGCTGCCATAAGACGGTGAACCAATACCATGGCGGCCTCGGTTTTTCCTGCACCTGTGACATCCTCCAGAATGAATAGCTGGGGCTTTTCATCTAAGGTCACGGTTTCGGCGAATTGCTGCAGGGGGGTGGCCGCCTGTACAAAGGGGAACTGCTGCCGTATGTTCGTGAATGCAGTGACCAATCTCGGTTTAAGATCAGCAAGATTTATGGCCTCTTGCCCGCGCGGGAGGGCTGTCTCCCTCCAATACTCATCGAGTGCTTGTGGAATTGAACAATAGCGAAAGATGTCCTGGTTTGAGCCCAACCAATCCGCGAGGACGGCCACGCCAGCGAGTTCCCAGGAGATTCGTTTGAAACGCTCCTTGTCTATAGACACCAACGGTGCCAAATCAGGCATCCAGACGGTGGCCACATCCCGAAAAAATTGCTGCGCTGCTGCTATGTCCTCATCCAACAGAAAGGATTCGAGATGGCGGGTCGCTTGTGATGCTTGTTCCGGTGGCTGTCCGTGGTGGCCACAGACGACCTCCAGCCAAGGCGACAGCTTTGTTGGTGACACCTCCTGTAAGAGATCGGCGACACTTTGGGCTAGTTTTTGCTTCCAGAGCAAGTACCCCAATGTGTCATGGCGTGTTGTATAAACACAGCGAGTATCTTCTGCTACGAGATGTTCGGACAAGTTCGGTGCAAGATTCTGAAAAGCGCGGAAGAACTTGCCTAAATCATGCAGCATCAGACAGAAGCAGAACCATTCCTGCAACCAATCCGGCTGAACGGAAAGGTCATCCGCCAACTTCCTGCAAAGTGGTCGATCTGGTGAGAGTAACTCATGACCAACCGCTGCCACATCAAGACAGTGAAACGGAAGCAAATGATAACGGGATTCGAATTCGAATGAATCGAAACTTCTCGCCTTTCCCCAGTATCGGAAATAAGTGGGTAGCTCTATCATCCTACTGTCCACTGCGCTAACACACTTCTCAGGTCCCACAGCATTCATCAAGGCGCCTTCTCCATCTCTCCATAAGTATCATTATGTTCACCAAAGCCTGCGTTCTCTCTGAAAAGAAAGTTTCTCGCGTTGTCGGAATTCTCATTGTCGACAATTCAACCCCACCGCCCTCTCCAACGCCAGCACCTCCCCCTTGTACTGCGCCACCACCCCTTCATTGTCACTGCCGAATATGGAACTGACCGGCAACAACACCAGGAACACGCCGATGGTATCTCCCGTTGCTGCCCGGTTTTGCTGTCGCTCCGCTTCCCGCAGGGCGTCGCGCTTCTCGGCCAGCAGGGCCGTGGTCTGGGTGCAGTTCATGCCCTGATACTCGGTGGCCGAGACATTGGTGGGCGCTATTGAGTCAGGCCGACTGGCACAAGCGGTGATGGCCAGGGTCAGAGCCAGGATTACTGAAACTGCAACTTGCTGATTCCTCATTATTTTTCTCCTAGAGAGGGTTTGGTCAGCATGCAGTTTATTGACCTTGAGGCTTAAATCCTGAGCCTGAGCGCCATGAATTTCATTTTCATTGGTTTTTTACCTCAGCTATTAGTCGCCTTCATCCCACGATAACACCGCAAACTCTGGCTCAACTTCTCCACCACCGATTCCCGCAGGCTGTTGGGGGCAATCACCTCCGCCTCCGGCCCAAACTTGAGAATGTCCCTCACCAGTTCCGTGGGATCGCCATAGGGCACCTTCAGTTCCCAGCCACCGTCGGGCAGCACTCTGCTTTGCTGGTCGGGATGCCATTGTTCGTCGGCGACCCACTTGGCGGCTTGATTGCTGAAGCGGATCACGGCCTGGTGTTTTGCCGGGCCGGCGAAGATGCCATAGGTCTTGGTGAAATGACGGTCCAGGGTCGTGGCTGGAATTTCCTTGGCGGGGCCACCTTTTTCCGCCACGTACATGCGGTCGAGGGAGAAGGTGCGGATGGCGCGGCGCTTGTGGCACCAGGCATCCAGATACCAGTTGTCGCGGTAGTAGAGCAGTCGCTGGGGGGAAATCCAGCGTTCGCTGATTTCTTCCTTGCCGCGGCTG